>NZ_JAPPVG010000017.1:0-73728 GCF_028680365.1 Pseudomonas sp. MIL19
AAGGGCGAGTCGATGAGAAAGCGGGTGAAGAAATTGACGGCGCCGGGCGCCTCAGACTAACAATGCAACCCCTGCGTCGCTGCGCTCCGACTGCCTGTCCGAATGATCGTGGAACAGGTGTCCGGATCAGCGTGGGCTGAGTGTCCGAATGGCGTGGAATCCGCAGCTGGGCCG
Source organism: Pseudomonas sp. MIL19 (assembly GCF_028680365.1). Lineage (NCBI taxonomy): Bacteria > Pseudomonadati > Pseudomonadota > Gammaproteobacteria > Pseudomonadales > Pseudomonadaceae > Pseudomonas > Pseudomonas sp. MIL19. Next base: position 175 of record NZ_JAPPVG010000017.1, read on the forward strand.
AGCTAAGTGCTTTTTTCAAGTTTTCCAAGTTGGAGATAAATACGGGGGTGAAACCTACTTCAGTCATGGTGATGAACGACTTACCGTATTTGCCCAGGATTTTTTCTGCCAGCGCATGCTTCTCTTCATTCTTTTCAAGAAAGGCGCTGGGCTTACTTTCACAAACCACAACCTGGCCATCTTCAAGTTCGTATTCAGCATCAGGGGTATAGCTCTTGACCTTTTTGCCTGATTTCTTCGGTAAGTCATCGCGACTAGCCACCAGGGTTTCGTTTTCGAGGTCAATGCAGACGGGCTGGTCTGATAGGTGTTTCAGACCTAGCCGGAGACTGTTCATCAAAAGATGGTTGCGCTCCGTAAAACTTTGGCCGGCCACAAAGCCATTTTCGTTACGGTCTGTCGGGACGATGTAAGCCTTGCACCCACGGTTGGTGCGTTTAGCAACATCTCTGACTGGCTTAGTACCTTTCTTTCTAGTCGGCATTTATTGGCCTCCAATCTATCTCCTTTACAGTAATAGCCAGCCTTGCTAATCTTGTCAATAGATTCGAGTCCAACAAATTTAAGGAACGCAATGGGACGGCACGTAGACACGAGCTGGTATGACACTTACGTGCAGAGCCGGGTGGTGGAGCAATCCATAGCTGAAGGGCCGCTGAGCGACCCTGAGCTGGCGGGACTTCTGGGACTGAAGCCTAAAACCTGGGCGCGGGTGAAAGCTGCTGGCCGTTTTCTGGAGGGGCTTAAGCCTGGCATCGAACGGGAGCACATCCAATGCGGCTATGCCCCGCTGGAGCGTCTGGCTAAGCTCTGGTCGACCGCACCAGATATGGCTCAAGAGCTACTCGACGCTGTGCTGAGTAATCAACTTAAGCTGGCCGACCTAGAAACCTTGATGCGCGGCGACGCTCAAGCGTTACCGGACACTGACGCTACCCGCCCCAGTCGCAACACTGCACAGAAATATGCACTGTTCTACCGACTGGAATCGTATTTTGATTCGTCAAAATTGCACCCCTTCGATACGTATAAAGGCCGCGTCCTTCGACGACGAGGCACGCTGGGTAGTCCGGGCGGCTACTACCTCTACGATGCACAGGGAGAACTAAAGTGCCTGGTGCTATGTATCCAGCCTAGCGCTTGGCGCGACCCGGCTACAGCGGCACGAGAGCTGTATGAGCATGCCCTCTCACAGCGTCACCGAGCCCCCACTATTTGGTTTGTGTTCCTGCGCGACAACGTGGTGCTTCAGCGTTTGGCGGAGCTGAGCCTTTACTGGGGGGGGTCACCCTATGACAAAAAAGGCCACTGGTTGTTCTTATCGCACTTTATTGACACAGACCATTTGAAGGTCTTGTTTGAAGACTACTTTGCTCAGCTCATTGGTCAGATTCAGGCAGGAGCTGGGTTGATAGAAGAGGCGGAACTGTATTGTGCGCTGGAGTCGATGGATGGGCAGCCCGCTCCAGAGTCTGAGCCTTTGCGACCGATTTACAAGCTGCCTGAGCCAGACAAAATCCGTACTTACCGCGACATTATTCAAGCACGCATTTGGGCGGCTGGTGATAGCGATTCGGCAACCAATGAGGAGAGACGAGGCAAGCTGAACGTTGATATGGGCTTGTGAACTTAAGCCTGTCAATTATGGCCTATGGATTTGCTGATCGAGCACAGCTGACTGCGCGTAATAGGACGTTTTGTAAAATCCACCCCAACACCTGACTATGGATCGGTTACCGCTCGGCCTACAGCGGCCACCGGTCTACGGCCCTGCGCTATACCAGATACCAGAGAACTGGCTGAGTGGGAGAGCAGTGGTATGAGAAAGGCGGTCGAGCAGGAAACGTTGCAGGCGCTGGTCGAAACCGGGGCGGCGCGGGAGTTTCGGGCACTACGGGAAGGGGATGATTGGCGGCTGGAGCTACGCCTCGGCTTGAAATGGCTACCGGTGCGCTCGCGGCGTGAGCCGATGAGGGTGTGGCGCTCGCTGACGGCAGTGGGGCGGTTCTGCGAGGGAATAGGCATCAAGGTGCTGATTGTGGAGCTTTAGCCCACGCTGCCTATCACGGACGCGCCCGCCAGAGTTCCTCGATGTCGAGATTGTTCAGAGCCTCGCGCATACGTACAAATGCATTGTCCGAAAAGCGCGGAATCCTTGTGGATCCGAACTCGAAGACGTGACGGCAGGTCACGTCCGCATCTATCACCAAATGAGCTCGCAGCACCCGAGCCTTGGGTTGTGTAAGTCCGACCTTTTGCGCAAGCTCTGCTGCTCCCAGGTAAAACTTCTTCTGGAGATCCAGCTCACGCACTGCCGCCGCGTCGGCAGGGTCATCGCCGCCGATATAACGCACAGGCGCGCCTTCTTTCTTAGAGAAATGAACGACCAGGTTCACCCCCTCACCATCAGTGCGCGTACCCACAGTGGAGAGTCGAGGAAAGACCTCAAGGATGTCTTGTCCTGCACGCACGGCCCGCTCAATACGGTCGATGTCACGCTCGGATATAACAACCTCTTCCACGGCAATCGACTCCATGGCGAGCAGGGAACGAATCCGTGCACGGGCTTCGTCCCGGTGCCGCCGACCAGGCTCCAGCAACTCCCGGATCAAGAGATATTCGCGATCCACCAAGAACTCGAAATCGCCAGGAGGCATGGTTGAGACTGGCAAAACCCTAGCAGGGATGTGCTTTATCAGGGCATCCTCCAGGGCACGCTGCATATAGGCATCAAAAGCCGTGATCAATGCTCGTGTGTTGAGATACAGCAGATCCTCGGCGACGATGACGAACCAGTGCTGCGCCGCATCGCGCAAACTATCAATCGCACGCATCGCGCCGGCTTCCTCAGCTGTCAGGCCAAAGTGCGCTGTGCAGAGCCCGAGGCACTTATCGAAGCTAATAGAGCGCCCCGCCTCTTTGTCGAAGACCTTGGCCTGGTTCTGTACCAATACGGCCTTCAGCAACATCTCGCAAGCATGCTGGAGGTGCAGCAGTACCGTAGTGATACGCCCATCGTCATCGAAGCTATTAAACGCCTGCATTCCGGTGCGTAGGGAGCTAATGGACTTGTTTTTTAAGGTTCGAGCATCGCGGACTAGCTTCATAGGCAATCCCTTCAAGGTTCTGACAAAGCTCTAGAGACGTCTCAGTCCCTCTCTCATCCGAGAGACCTGACGACAGTAGATCCAGCATACCCTCAAAGCTAAAAAATCAATAAATCAAAATAAGGATTTAATCCTTATTGACGAATAGAAATCCGTAGCCTATCTTGTTATCACAGATTCGGATTTCATCGGAGGTTCGCCATCATGCACACGACCCACCACTGCAAGGTCAGACAGTCACAGCGCGGGATCACGCCCAGCATGGTCGAATATGTGCTCATGCATGGCACCAACTCGACGCATGACAGAGTCGTTCTTGGGAAGAAGGAAGCTCAGATACGACTGATGGAGCTTGAGTCTGAGAAGCGCCTGCTGATGAAAATTACTGACAAAGGTGGCGTTGTCGTCATCCAAGAAGGGGATGCCCTGATCACTACCTACAACTGCTCTGGCCATCGCTGAGCCAACAACACCGGAATGAACATGAACGAGAAAATTCTCTACCAACTGCTGGACACAGCTCGCGGATACGCCACCGCTTCCAACGACTCTGCCCAGTCGCTAATCCTCCAGCTACTGTGCTGGTGGAAGCTGTCAAAGGAGGAACGTATTCCAGAGAGTCTCCGCTTTGAAGCTTGGGCCTTCGAACCGATTGCCGCGCAGCTGGATGCACTTCGACAAGCTCAAGATTCGCTTCCCTATTCGTTCATTTATGAAGGTGCATGGCAGTTCGCATTGCAAACACCGAATGGCCTGCGCCCGGTATCGGAAAAAATCTTGCAGCTGGAAAATCAAGGCTTTCTCGACAACCTAGACCTCCGGGACGCAGGCTTCTGGATGGCTAGCGAGCCAAGCAGCGATATGGCCATTTCGCCCAGCCTGGCGGATCTCGTCGTCGCATTAGCCAAACTGAAGGGCGACGACGACGTTTACGTCCCTTGGGATCGCTCGGGCCAACTTGCTGCACGCATTATCCAAACCGGAGCCAGTACTTGGGTAGAAACCCAGAATCCAACGCTGCTTTCCCCCCTGCTTTGTGCAACAGCAAGCAAAGGCTGGACACTCCATGTCACAGAGCCCCTTGCCAATCCTTCAGCGCTGGAAAAGGGCCAACTCAAACACTTCGGGTGCGCGGTTTGCTTTCCTCCAATGGGCCTTCGCTATCGTCCAGAGGTCATCAGCAACGACCTGCTGGGACGATTCACGGAAAAGTCGCCGGTTGGCGACGTTCTTCAAATCCGTCATCTCCTTGCACAAGTGAAAGGTCGGATCGTTACCGTGGTATCCAAAGCTCTCTTGTTTGGCACCGGTTCCGAACGCCAACTCAGAGAGCACCTCGTAGAGTCTGGCCTGATAGAAGCAGTGATCTCCATGCCTGCGGGCCTCTGTACCCACACAAATATCCCGGTAGCCATTCTGATATTGAACACCGCCAAGCCCTCGAAGCAGGTTCGCTTCGTGACTGCCGACGTCGATGGCTACCGGACAACCGGCGCCAAAAGAAAAACTACGCTCATCAACCTAGATAAGCTGATCGATCTGACAGAGTCATCCGAGCAGACGGAAATAACTAACTCCGTATCTTTATCAGCAATCTCTGCCAATGATTACAACCTAGAGGTTTCTCACTACATCTTGGACGACAAAGCACGTCGTTTAGCAGCTGCGCTTAGGGAGCATTCCTTTTCTCTATTGGGCGATCATTTCGAGATCATCCGCCCGAGGCAACACACGACCGCCTCCAGTGGTTCTAACGTCCTTGAAGTGCAAACCCTCGACTTGCCCGAGTTTGGCTACCTCACTAAAGCCAGCAAAGAAGCACTGTTCGACCTAGATTCTCCCAAATCCAATACTTACTTCCTGCAAGAAAAAGACATCCTACTTAGTTTTCGGGGTGCCATTGGTAAGGTTGGTATAACCAACGATGTACCTCCAGTAGGAGAGGGCGGTTGGATTGCTGGTCAATCCTTTGTGATCTTGAGAGCTAGCAAAAAAGCCAAGTACCTACCTGAAGCGCTAGTCGTGTACCTGCGTTCGGAAATTGGCCAGGTTCTACTCAACCGCATGGCGGTGGGAGTAGCCATGTCCTCCATCCAGCTCTCTGCCCTAAGGGAGCTGAAGATTCCAATCTCCTCGCCAGATGAAACGAACAGGATGGTTCAAGTTTTCAAGCAGGAAGCGCAGATCCAAATCGAAATTCAGCATTTACGAGACAAGCAATCCACATTAGCCGCAGGCTTCTGGCACCTATAACTCGCTTAGCAACAGAACTGCACACTTATTGAAATTATTCGAGACCAATCCAATGGACATCCTCCAATACGAATCAAAAATCTGGGCCACTGCCGACTTGCTGCGTGGCTGTGGCATCAAAGAATCTGAATGGCCATCCTTTATGATGCCGTTCTTTGCATTGGCTATGATTGAAAGCCGCTTGGTGCGCATGTTCGATGAACTCAAGGCCGAGATTGGGCAGGATGCGTTTGCCAAGATTCACAAAGACGATCTGTACGACCTGATCAAAGACAAAGGCCAAGGCTACAACATTTTCATTTTTGAAAAATCCCAATCGTTGACGGATATTTGCAAGAACGATAAGTCATTTGATATCGACTTCGATGCTTACCTGAAAGGCTTTGATGGTGAAACCAGAGACCTGCTCGGAGTCGATGCCGCCGAGGGTGAAAAATTCCTCGACATCAAAGGTGTCATCACTAAGCTCAAAACAAAGAAGGTGCTGCTTGGCTACACCAAACTGTGGGCAGAGATTGATCTCAAACCCTTCAACAACTCAGAAATCACGACGCTGGAAGAACACATCAAGCGCAAGTGGGCGGACATTTCTGCCGAAACCGCAGGAGAGCAATACACCCCGGACGACGTGATCGCACTGATCGCCGAAATCATCGCTTCCAAAATCGAAGAGTCCGACACGCTCCTCAAAATCTACGACTGCACCTGCGGTGGCGGCAATATGTTGTTTGGGGTCGAAGACCGCATCAACCAGAAGTTCAAACGCCTCACGCAAACCTATGGCCAAGACTGGAACGATGCGCTTTATGCGCTGGCCAAGATTGAAAGCCGCTTTCGCCCAGATTCAAAAATCGAACACGGCAACACGCTGGTAGAAGACAAATTCGACAACGAAGAATTCGACGTCGTCATCGCTAACCCACCTTATGGCGTGAGCTGGAAGGGCTATCAAAAAGACATCGAGAACGACAAGACGGGTCGGTTCAAATACTTGCCATCTATTTCAGATGGACAACTGCTGTTCATGCAGCACCTCATCTCCAAACTCGACAGTGTCGGCATGGGCGTCGTGGTTCATAACGGCTCGACCCTGTTTAGTGGTGATGCTGGCTCCGCTGAGAGCAATATCCGTAAATGGATGTTGGACAGTGATATCGTCGAAGCGGTGATCCAGCTACCTACCGACGAGTTCTTCAACACCGGCATTTACACCTATCTGTGGGTGCTCAATAAGAACAAGCAGGCGCATCACAAAGACAAAGTGATGCTGATTAACGCCAGCGATAAATTTAGGTCGCTAAAGAAAAGCAAAGGTTCAAAACGCAAAGAAGTAGACGAAGTCAGTCGTATGGAAATCGTCGCCACGCTCACCGCCTATAAAGACAATGGTTACGCACGCGTACTCGAAAAAGAATTTTTCTACTTCAACAAACAAGCCATCATGCTCACCAATGTCGATGAGCAAGGCCGAACCTTTGAAGCACACTTGCCAATGAAGGAAGACAAGTTCGGCGAAATGAAGCGCGTGAACTCAATCGAACTAACTCCCACCAAGATCACGCAGGGCGAGCTTGAACTGACTGAATTCAGCATTACGAAGTACGATGCAACCGAGTATCCCGCTCTTGATAGCTACTGCATGGTAGCTATAAAGCCTCTGGTTGCGCAGCTTGATTACAAAGAAAAAGCGTTGGTAATCACGACGGCAGATGCCAACTACTACTACGACTCTGATCAAGAGACCCTAATCAAAGAAGCAGGCGGCATCAAAGAAGCACTTGGCTGCGGAAAGATTGTCGTGAGCGCCAGTCACAAAAAGGCCACAAAGAAACTGGCTGAGCGCATTGAAATCAGCGTGGAACTAACAGCGGACTATCAAAAAGACTACGAGATCATCCCCTTCCACAAAGACCCCGCTGTCAACCAATCCGCAATCCAAGCTTTTATGGCGCGCTACGTCAGCAAGCCGTTTGTGTATCTGGAAAACGTGGTTGGCGTGGAATTGAATTTCAATAAGATTTTCTACAAACCAGAAACTCTGGATCCCGTGAGCAAGATCGCAGATGAAATTTCGGACTTGGATAAAACGCTGAAAGTACTTGAAGCGGAGTTGGCGCTATGAGTGCGGTGAAAACCGAAAGCTATGCCGCGCATGAGGATTGTGGAGACGGTTTTTCTAAGCATTGGCAAGTATGTAGGCTTAAGGACAAAGCAGCCTTTAATCCTTCTAAAACTGAAATTAAAGAGCTTCCACGGGAGTGCACTTTCGCACCAATGGAAAAGCTTAAAAAAGACTCATTACTTACAGATGTAACTACCATAACTTCTGATATTTCTGGTAGTTATACATACTTTAGAGAGGGTGACATTCTCGTTGCAAAGGTTACTCCTTGTTTTGAGAATAGAAATATTGCAATTGCAAAAAATCTGACGCATGGAATCGGGTTTGGTTCCTCTGAAATTAATGTTGTAAGGGTGTCCAAAAAAGAGAACCCTCGTTGGTTTTTTTATCTATTCTTGACGTCTAGTTTTATTGAGGCTGGCGCTTCAAAAATGGCTGGAGCAGGTGGTTTAAAGCGTATCCCATCTCTATTTTTAGAAACGTTCTGTTTTGCGCTTCCACCTTTAGTCGAACAAACTGCCATCGCCGCCTATCTCGACACCAAAACCGCGAAGATTGATAGTCAAATAGACTTGCTCGGCCAAAAGGCAACGCAGTATGGCAAGCTCAAACAATCGCTCATTAACGAAGCTGTTACCCGTGGTTTGGATAAATCCGTGCCGATGAAAGACAGTTATGTAGTTTGGATTGGAGCGGTGCCGGAGCATTGGGATGTTAGGCGAGGTAAAGATATATTTGAGCAGACCAGGAATAAAGCAGGCTTGGATAGCTCCTCATATGACGTACTCTCATTAACTCTGAACGGAGTAATAAAGCGCGACCTTGACAATATGAAGGGAAAAATTCCTGCCTCTTTTGATGGCTACCAAATTGCGAATCCGGGCGACCTCGTTTTGTGCCTATTTGACATTGATGTAACGCCAAGGATAGTTGGTCATGTGAATAATCTTGGGATTATCACGAGTGCATATACAGTTATCAAGGGAAAGAAAAACGTAGATATGAAGTATTTTCTTTACTATTACCTTGAACAGAACCGCAATGGTTCCCTCTTGGCAAATAGCAAGACGCTGCGATCTACCATGACATTTGATTTGTTTTCGCAGTTGCTTTTGCCTGTTCCACCTTTAGAAGAACAACGAGCCATTGCTAGTTATCTCGATGAAAAAACTGCTCAAATAGATCGCATCGTCACAGCGATTAACACCCAGATAGACAAGTTGAAAGACCTGCGCAAGGCGCTGATCAACGATGTGGTAACTGGAAAAATCAAAGTGTTGAGCGAAGGGTTGGCCGTATGAACGAACTTCATCTTCAAGACAAATTCTTGATCCCGTTCTTTCGCGAGGGGTTGGGCTACAAGGAAGTCAAAGCCAATACGGTCACCCAATCGCTGATTATTGAAGAAGACTTGCAAGCGTTCATTGCCGAGAGCTCGCTCAACCAAAAGCCTTATGAGGCTTTGCTCAAGAAATACAAGGGCGATAAAAAGGCTTTGCTGCAAGACCTGATGGCCTTACTTGCTGAGCGTATTGCCAGCAGCCGCAATATGGCTTTGTTCATCAACGCCAATAAGTCGATTACCTTGCAAGGCATCAAACTGCATTTGTTCTACACCAGTGACAGCGTGATTCACGGCAATGCCTTGTTTGATGAAAATATTTTCTCGGTGGTGCAAGAGCTGCCGTATAAGTTCAACTATCAAGGCTCGCAAATTTACGCGTTCCGCCCAGATATCGTGATATTTGTGAACGGTATTTACCTCGGCTACAGCGAATTAAAAAGCAACTACACCAGTCAGAGTGCCAGCAAGAACGGGCGTGGCAAAGTACTTAAAGACTACTTTGAAGCGGTAAAGGTGTATCACCAGCACATCGACAGCAATGCCATGCTGAGCGACAAAGAAAAGCAGAGTGTGCGCAAAGACTTTCTAAAAATTTTTGAAAGCGCTATTCATATTACCACCACCGACATTGGTGAAACCTACGTCATCCGCACCATTGTCGATTACTTTGACGAAATATTGGCAACCTGCCGTGAAGGCAAATTCGACCGGGAAGAAATAGAGAAAAAAGCCCACGGAGTATTCAAGCTCTATCCCTTGCTCAAGCCCGATGCCGAAAAGAAGGACAAGCTCAAAGAGCTGTTTTCTGCGTTATACGGCAAGCTAATGATCGAGAAAGAAATTCTGTATTACAACTTCATTGAGCGTGACGTCTATGTCAATAAAGGGGTGAAGGAGGTTAAAAGCGAGCAAGGCCATTTGATTTCTCCGCGCCCGAAGCAGAAGTTCGGCACTGACAAAATCATGGTCAAGATCGACGAATTTTTGGCTCACGAGCAAGAGCCTGACTATTTTGAGAAGCTACTAGAGCAGCAATTAGTGGGCGTTGGCGAAGCCAAAAAGAAAGAGCTGCTGGATAAGCGCAAGGCCTACTCCAATAACAAAAATGTCTATTCACTGCTAATGCAATACGCCGCCGGGTTCGGAAAATCCAACATCATCGGCTGGTCAGCCTTGCAGTTAAAGGACTTACGCCGCCCAGATAGCGACGGCAAAGCGCAGTATGTGTACGACAAAATCATGATCGTGGTGGATCGTCTGCAACTGCGTAGTCAAATTGATTCGCTCATGCTGAACATGAACATCGACAAGCGCATGGTGATCGAGGCAACTAACAAGAAGACCTTTCAAGAGGCGCTGGCGTCCGACACCCGATTGGTGATCGTTAATTTGCAGAAGTTTGGCGCGGTGCGAGAAATGCTCGACGCGGAAGTGCTGAAAAAGCTGTCGGGAATGCGCATTGTGTTCTTGATTGACGAGATCCACCGCTCCAACAGCGGTGACCAGCATGAAGAAATGGTCAGCATTTTTGACGAACTGCAAAGTCCGTTCGACGGCGCAGTCTACGCCGGTCAAGCCATCAAGAAGAATCTGATTATCGGCTTTACCGCCACGCCAGACGACCACACCCTGGCCCGCTTTGGCGAGTTCAGTGGCTATGCCGAAAGCGAGAAACTCTGGCGGCCCTTCGACAGCTACACCATGAAAGAAGCGATTGAGGATGGCTTCATCCTAAATCCGCTGAAAAACATTGTGCCAGTCGCCTCCAAGATGCTGTTTGATTTACCCGCAAATCCGCTCGAAGGTTTTACCGAGAAAGAATACAAGGACGCGCAGAAAAAGCAGGTCTATGAAAACCGGGATCGTATCGATGCCATCGCCAAGTATGTGGCTGATCTACTTGTCAAGGACGTATACCGGCAAATACGGGGCACCGGCAAGGCGATGCTAGCTGTGTATTCAATCAAGGCGGCCATAGCGTATCAAGGTGCGGTGACGAAGCACTTCAACGCCTTGGTGAAGGATCCCAAGTACGTAAAGTACGCCGATGCACCGATCCATGTGGTGTATTCCAGCAACCAGGATGAACAAAGCGCTACCGGACTCAATGGTGGCTTGACGGAAGAAAAGGTGCTGGAGAGTTTTGCGCTCAGTAAAAATGGTTTGATGATTGTTGTCGCTAAGTTGCAAACCGGTTTCGACGAGAAGAAATTGCACACCTTATTCCTGGATAAAGAAATTAAGGGAATCAGCGCCATTCAAACCATTTCTCGCGTGAACCGTACGACGAAATACAAGAACGACTGCAAGATTGTTGATTTTTCTTACAATAACGTGAATGTGCAAAACATCAAGGATGCCTTCGAGCATTTCTCTGATGTGGTGGTGAGTGACTTCGATCCGTTTGGCGACAAAAAGGTACTGGATGTACTGCTGAGCGATTTGAAGAAGTCTGATACCTACGACAAATTTTTTGCCGTATTCATGGGTGTCTACAATGACGCCGCTAAGCGCGATGAACCAGAGAGCTATTTGGACTTTGAAAGTAGCCTGAAGAAATACATCGACGCCAATCCGCAGCGCACCGCCGATACCAAAGCCAAGGCATCGCAGTATTTCACCATTCTCAATCGCATTGAATACGTGATTGAGCTGGATGCAAAGTACAGCGAACTGAGCTTTTTATTCTTCTGGCGCAAGTTCAATACGCTCTACAACATGCTGCATAGAAGCGAGGACATTAAAGACCCGATTGAAGTGTATTTTGACAACCAGATTGGCATGGTTGAAGTGCTGCCAGATGATCCAAAAAAGAAGAAGAGAACGCCAACAGAAGTTGCTGTGGGCACACCACCGGGCCCTGGTGGACAGTTTGATATTTTGGCCATCATTGCCGCCCGTAACGAACAGGAAGCAAAGACGGGCACATTGATAAATGACTTTGAAACCAAGATCGTTGATTTCTTCCGCTACGTGCGTGAGTCCAGCGAGGGCGGACGGTTGATCGTCAAGATCAAATCACACGTTTCCGAGCATGAAATTTACGACGACTTTGCCAAAATTTACCGTCGGTATAAAGCGCTCCATAGGCAGACTGTTGGCGACTATTTTTTCAAGGAAACTGAAGATCTGATTGAAAAGCTATGTGATGACTTTGAAATCACCGTACGAGACGCTCAGTGAGTGAGCCGAGCAGTTATGTGGTAATCACTCCACTTTCGCTACTTAGGCCCTGAGAGTAGTTGATGCGTCCGGCGCCATGCACTGCATTTCTGCGTACTCTTGATTGACCAGAACTCTGATTCATTCCCTCATAAATGCCAATACCTCGGCAGATCTTAGGATCTGGCGAGGTATTGGCAGCAGGGCTGATTTAACAGCGTACCAATTTACAGCCTGTCAAAAATCGACCCTTTATGAGGGTAATAGATCTTTTCGTACAGACGGGTTGCATGTTCATCTGTCATCCCAGAGATGTAGTCACAAACAACTCGCATCTTTTGGCTGGCACTATCCACGCTGACATATCGTTTCCGCGTTGTGGATGGCAAAAGCCTCTCTGGATCAGAATTCAGCGCATCAAACAGTTCGATCACAAGTTTCTGACCTTTGAACTCCAACTGCTGAACATTGGGGCTCTCGATTACCTTGGTCATCACAAGGTTGAATATATGCTTCAGCAATTTTTGATGATTTTCATCCATACATGCATTCCATTTGATCAGCGGTGTAGTTGCTGATGGCATGCCGGACTCTTTAACGATTGTATTTAGGATGAATTGGTGAACCAGCCCACCGATAGCTTTTTTGCGTTCGAAGCTTTCATCCGAGAACAGCTGATCAGCTAATTGGTTAACATCCCGGCCACAATTTATGAACAATACCTCCTGCCCTTGGTTATGTTCATCCCAGGACTTTCGGGTAATCATTCCTAAAGAGAGAGCATCTTCAAGATCATGCAGGCTGTACGAAATATCATCCGCCAGCTCCATAATCGACGTATCAAGCCCCTTGTAGATTGGCTTCATGTGACCTGACTTATCCTCCCGCCACGTCGTGAACTCGGCTTTTTCTGCCTCTGCTAGAGGTGCCAAAACCCAGTCCACTACATCACGCTCATCATCCATATAGCACTTGGGCGGGTGCTGCTCTTTAGCTTTACACAGCCAGCGCTGAGTAGGGACTTGTCCGTACGCAGTCTCGCCTACCAGTTCACTATACGGTGCGGGATACTTCAGTACGCCTAAAAGAAGGCGACGAGTTGGGTTTAGACCATGATCAGCAGTGTACTTATCCAGTCTCGACAGGATGCGTAATGTCTGGCCATTGCCCTCAAAACCACCGCAATCACGCATACACAAGTTCAAGGCAACTTCGCCACCATGCCCAAAAGGAGGGTGCCCAATATCGTGTGCCAGGCAAATAGAACTCATAAGCGCTGAACGCGGCAAAGCTTCGATGATTTCCTCGCTATCCTTATGGCGCTCTTTAAGCCATCGCACAATTCCGACCCCAATCTGTGCCACTTCCATCGAATGGGTAAGCCGCGTACGGTAGAAATCGCTTTCCCCTAAACCCAAAACTTGTGTTTTGGATTGCAAACGACGGAATGCCGATGAGTGAATCAGGCGGGCGTAATCACGCTCCCACTCCGAGCGAACTTCACCGGTACGGCGCGGATCTTCAAGTCGACGTTTTTCCCAAATAATTTCAGTCATCAAAAACTTTTCCCTGTCCGTTAATTTGAACTCTGCGACCGTCGACTGCAAATATTGCCGATCTGAGGAGTCAGTTGACCTTGATTGTACCAAGCGCCCTTACCAAGCCCGCCATAGGCAAAACGCCCCACATATATTAAAAACCCCCGACGCTCTCGCGAGCTGACGGGGGTTTTATCAGAAGGGCAGTGGACAGTTAACTCTGGCCGAACCGCTTAACTCTGGCCGAAGTGGCAAATAACTTTGCCCACCTACAGCAGGTTGGCAGGTTGGCAGGTTGGCAGGTTGGCAGGTTGGCAGGTTGGCAGGTTGGCAGGTTGGCAGGTTGGCAGGTTGGCACAGCATGCGGTTCGTTTTGATGAAGCCGCAAGCGTGTCGCACTCGACTGCCCATAATCATTTTTGAAGGCTGATGGGCGACGCTGTTTTGATCGGCTTAAATTGCCGCGCGCCATTCACTCCAAAGATCTCCCAGATTTTTGCACCCTCAAAACGAGATTTTCCGGGCTTTCTCTGTAGCTTCACTACATAAGTCGCTTACTGGACACTACTGAGCTGCATCTAAAGCACTGATCCAGAAAGAAAAACCCCGGCGCTAGGCCGGGGTAGTGGCAGATTTCATCATGACAATAACTCGCACAATCATGACAATTAACCTGCCCGTCGACAAAAAAGCTAGAAGTCTAGGTTGGAAACCGCCAGTGCGTTGGTTTCGATAAAGTCTCTACGCGGTTCTACAGCGTCACCCATCAATGTGTTAAAGATCTGATCGGCAGCAATCGCGTCTTCAATACGCACCTTGAGCATACGGCGTACTTCGGGGTCCATGGTGGTTTCCCAGAGTTGATCCGGGTTCATTTCGCCGAGACCTTTATAGCGCTGGATACTGTGACGCTTGGTGCTTTCAGCCATCAACCAGGCCAGCGCCTCTTTGAAGGTGGTGACTGCCTTCTTACGCTCGCCACGCTGCACGTAGGCACCATCTTCCAGCAAGCTGTTGAGCTGATCACCCAAGGTGGTAACGGTTTTGTAGTCGTTACTGGCAAAGAAGTCGCGGTTGAAGATGATGTAGCTGGAGACGCCGTGCGATACCAACTCAACCTGCGGTAGCCATACGTGACGTTCCTGGTCTTCGTGCAGGCTGGTTTTGTACACCAGGCCCGACTTCTCCATGCCTTTCAGGCGCGCGTCGAGCAGGCCAAGCCAGTGCTGCATGGCCTCTTTATCTGCCAATTGCTCGGCTTCAACACGCGGGATGTAAACGAAGTGCTCGGTGAGCTCCAACGGGTACAAACGCGACAAGCGATTGAGGGTCTTCATCACCAGACGGTAATCGTTGACTAGAGTTTCCAGCGCGCTACCGGACAGGCCTGGGGCGCTTTCGTTGACGTGCAGGCTGGCGTCTTCCAAAGCCGATTGAGTCATGTATTCCTCCATGGCCTCATCGTCTTTGATGTACTGCTCCTGCTTGCCCTTCTTAACCTTATACAGCGGCGGCTGGGCAATGTAGATGTAACCACGCTCAACCAGCTCCGGCAGCTGACGGAAGAAGAAGGTCAGCAGCAGGGTACGGATGTGCGAACCGTCGACGTCGGCGTCGGTCATGATGATGATGTTGTGATAGCGCAGCTTGTCGATGTTGTATTCATCGCGACCGATACCGCAACCCAGGGCAGTGATCAGGGTGCCGACTTCCTGGGAGGAAATCATTTTGTCGAAACGGGCTTTCTCGACGTTGAGGATCTTGCCTTTGAGCGGCAGGATCGCCTGGGTCTTGCGGTTACGGCCCTGCTTAGCAGAACCGCCCGCGGAGTCCCCTTCCACGATATAGAGTTCGGAAAGGGCAGGGTCTTTCTCCTGGCAGTCAGCCAGTTTGCCTGGCAGGCCGGCAATATCCAGCGCGCCTTTACGGCGAGTCATTTCACGGGCTTTACGCGCAGCTTCACGGGCACGCGCGGCGTCGATCATCTTGCCGACCACGAGCTTGGCTTCGTTGGGGTTTTCTAACAGGAAGTCAGAGAAGTACTTGCCCATCTCCTGCTCGACCGCCGTTTTGACTTCGCTGGAAACCAGCTTGTCTTTGGTCTGCGAGCTGAATTTTGGGTCTGGAACCTTAACCGAAATAATCGCAGTCAGGCCTTCACGGGCATCGTCACCGGTGGTGGCGATCTTGTGCTTCTTGGCCAGGCCTTCCTGCTCAATGTAGGCATTCAGGTTACGCGTCAATGCCGAGCGGAAGCCCGCCAGGTGGGTACCGCCGTCACGCTGCGGGATGTTGTTGGTGAAGCACAGCAGGTTCTCGTTGAAGCTGTCGTTCCACTGCAGCGCCACTTCGACACCAATGCCATCTTCACGTTGAATGCTGAAGTGGAACACTTGGTTTACTGCCGTTTTGTTTTGGTTGAGGTATTCAACGAAGGCACGCAGACCGCCTTCATACTTGAACAACTCTTCCTTACCGCTGCGCTCATCCTTAAGGAAGATACCCACGCCGGAGTTGAGGAACGACAATTCGCGCAGACGCTTGGCCAAGATATCCCAGCTGAAATGGATATTGGCAAAGGTATCTTCAGAGGGTTTGAAGTGAATTTGCGTACCGGTGGTATCGCTATCGCCCACTGGAGCAATGGGTGCCTGCGGAACGCCGTGTACATAGGTTTGCTCCCAGATCTTGCCAGCGCGGCGAATGGTCATCACCAACTCTCTGGACAATGCATTCACGACGGAAACACCTACGCCGTGAAGGCCACCGGAAACCTTATAGCTGTTGTCGTCGAACTTACCGCCGGCGTGTAGCACGGTCATGATCACTTCAGCCGCGGAAACGCCTTCATCCTTGTGGATATCCACCGGAATACCGCGACCGTTGTCGCGCACACTGATCGACTCATCTGGGTGGATGGTGATGGTGATTTCGCTGCAATGCCCAGCCAACGCCTCGTCAATCGAGTTGTCGACCACCTCGAACACCATGTGATGCAGACCGCTGCCATCGTCGGTATCGCCGATGTACATGCCAGGCCGCTTGCGTACGGCATCCAGGCCCTTAAGGACCTTAATGTTATTGGAGTCGTACGTTTGGTTTTCGCTCATGCCTTCACTCCCGGTGGTCGTGGGTCTGGGTAATGCCACCATGTTCCACGTGGAACATGGCAACTGGCGTATCCGTGCGCCAGCCTTCCCTCAACAATTCATGGTCTACACAGGTGATAAACACCTGGCAGTGCAAGTCTTCTAACAATCGGCACAACGCACGGCGGTGCTGTTCATCCAGTTCTGACGGCAAGTCATCCACTAGATAGATACATTGGCCGTGCTTGGCCTGATTGACTAAATGGCCCTGCGCAATGCGCAGGGCACATACAACTAATTTCTGCTGGCCGCGTGAGAGTATCTCAGCGGCATTGTGCGCCCCCAACCGTAGCCGTAAATCGGCACGCTGAGGGCCAGCTTGGGTATGCCCCAATTGCTGATCGCGGGGAAGGGTAGAGGCCAACACAGTGTTGAGCTCACGCTCTTTATCCCATCCGCGGTAGTAACTGAGGGTCAAACCTTCAAGCTCGACTAATTCATTCAGGGTGCGTTCAAAGACAGGTTTCAGGGCCTGAATATAGGCACGCCGGTAACCGTCAATTTCGTCGCTGGCTAGGCACAATTCACGGTCCCAGGCCGCCTGTGAAGCGGCGTCAAGTGTACCATGCCGCAGCCATGAGTTTCTCTGACGCAGGGCCTTCTGCAGCCGCTGCCAGGCGGGTAAAAAACGAGGTTCCACGTGGAACACACCCCAATCAAGAAACTGCCTTCTGATCTTCGGCGCACCTTCAAGCAAACGAAAGCTATCGGGATTAATCAGCTGAAGCGGTAGGGTTTCTGCAAGTTGTGCTGCGCTACGTGCATTTTGCCCGTCGATACGAATCTGAAACTCACCCTGACGATCCCGAGAAACACCCAGGTTGCTTTGCCGACCATCAGACATCTGTACCTGACCGAAGATGGTGCAGGCAGGCTGCTCGTATTGAATAACCGGAAGCAGGCGAGTGCTGCGAAAGGAGCGGGCCAACCCCAGCAAATGAATGGCTTCGAGCAAACTGGTTTTTCCGCTGCCATTGTCGCCGGAAAGGATATTGATGCGCGGGGAGGGGGAGAGGGTCACCGGGTGCAGATTACGCACCGCGGTGACAGTGAAGCGAGTAAGAGACATTCAGCAGTTACAGACGCATCGGCATAACGACATAAGACGAATCATCGTTGTCGGCTTCCTGAACCAAGGCACTGCTGTTGGCATCAGAAAGAATCAAACGTACTTGGTCGGTGGTCATCACGCTCAATACGTCGAGCAAGTAGCTGACGTTAAAACCGATCTCCAACGCACTGCCGTTGTAGTCGACGGCGATCTCTTCTTCGGCTTCTTCCTGCTCAGGGTTATTGGCCTGAATTTTTAACAAGCCAGACTCCAGCTGCAAACGAATACCGCGGTACTTCTCGTTGGACAGAATCGCAGTACGGCTAAAGGCTTCACGCAGCCCCTGGCGA
Organism: Pseudomonas sp. MIL19; assembly: GCF_028680365.1. NCBI lineage: Bacteria > Pseudomonadati > Pseudomonadota > Gammaproteobacteria > Pseudomonadales > Pseudomonadaceae > Pseudomonas > Pseudomonas sp. MIL19. The sequence continues at coordinate 18,252 of NZ_JAPPVG010000017.1, forward strand.
TCAGCGACAACCAGTTTGTCGCCACCGCGTGGCAACACACGCTCGTAATCAGGGAACTTGCCGTCGACCAGTTTCGAGGTAAAGGTGAATTCACCCGTAGTGGCGCGGATGTGGTGCTGACCGAGGACAATGCTCACGCTGCCATCCTGCTCAGTGAGCAGGCGAGCCATCTCGAGAATACCTTTACGCGGCACGATGACCTGGTGCCGTTCCGCCTGCTCGATGGCAGCGTCCATCGAACACATTGCCAGACGGTGACCATCAGTGGCCACTGCACGGAGGATCCCGGTCTGCACTTCCAGCAGCATACCGTTGAGGTAATAACGCACGTCCTGCTGGGCCATAGCAAAGCTGGTGCGCTCGATCAAACGACGCAATTTGCTTTGTACCAGGCTGAAGGTCAGCGAACCAGGGCCTTCCTCAACAGTCGGGAAGTCATTAGCGGGCAGGGTCGACAGGCTAAAGCGGCTGCGCCCCGCCTTGATCAGCAGCTTTTGCTCATCAATACGAATGTCGATCAGAGCATCGCTCGGCAGGCTCTTACAAATATCCATCAGCTTGCGTGCCGGAACGGTGATTTCACCGGACTCAGCAGGCTCTTCCAGCGTGACGCGCCCGACCAGTTCAACCTCAAGGTCTGTACCGGTCAATGACAGCTGCTGGCCTTCAACCACCAGCAGAACATTCGAGAGAACCGGCAAGGTCTGACGGCGTTCCACGACGCCGGCGACCAGTTGCAGAGGTTTCAACAAGGCTTCGCGTTGAATGGTGAAATGCATGGTCTAGTCCCTTGCCTAGTGGAGTTGCGTAGTTAGGTAGTCAGCGTACGCAGCAAATTCTTATAGTCCTCGCGGATGTCCGCGTCGGATTCCTTAAGTTCAGCAATCTTACGACAAGCATGCAATACCGTCGTGTGATCGCGACCGCCAAAGGCGTCACCAATTTCCGGCAGGCTGTGGTTGGTCAGCTCTTTCGACAAGGCCATGGCCACCTGCCGTGGACGCGCAACCGAACGCGAGCGACGCTTGGACAGCAGATCGGAAATCTTGATTTTGTAGTACTCGGCGACCGTGCGCTGAATATTATCGATGCTTACCAGCTTGTCTTGTAGAGCAAGCAGGTCTTTGAGCGACTCACGGATCAGCTCGATGGTAATGTCGCGGCCCATGAAGTGCGAGTGAGCAATCACCCGTTTCAAAGCACCTTCCAGTTCGCGCACGTTGGAGCGAATGCGCTGTGCAATAAAGAAGGCGGCATCGTGGGGCAGATCAACTTTAGCCTGGTCAGCCTTCTTCATTAGAATGGCGACGCGAGTTTCCAGCTCAGGCGGCTCGACGGCTACTGTCAGGCCCCAACCGAAGCGCGACTTGAGACGTTCTTCCAACCCTTCGATTTCTTTCGGGTAACGGTCGCTGGTGAGAATCACCTGCTGACCACCTTCAAGCAACGCGTTGAAGGTGTGGAAGAACTCTTCCTGGGAACGCTCTTTCTTGGCGAAAAATTGAATGTCATCGATCAGCAGGGCATCCACCGAACGGTAGAAACGCTTGAACTCGTTGATCGCATTCAACTGCAACGCCTTGACCATGTCCGCCACGAAACGCTCGGAATGCAGGTACACCACCTTGGCATTCGGGTTCTTCGCCAGCAGGTGGTTACCTACCGCATGCATCAAGTGGGTTTTACCCAAGCCTACGCCACCATAAAGGAACAGCGGGTTGTAACCGTGCTTGGGATTATCCGCTACCTGCCAGGCCGCAGCGCGGGCCAGTTGGTTGGACTTACCCTCGACAAAGTTATCAAAGGTAAAGGTGCGATTCAGGTAACTGGTGTGTTTCAGCCCGCCTTCAACCTGCACCGAACGCTCGGTGCGCGCAGGAGCCTGCTGACTGGCAGCGCCAGCCATAGGATCAAAACTGGCGCGCGAAGGTTCTGTCGCTACAGGCGCCGCTGTGGCGGTCGACTTAGGGGCTTCAGCAGGTTGAGGGGCAGGTGTGCTGGGCGCTACCGGCGGCGAACTGACAACAGCCGCTCGCGGCGCTGAACTGCGTTTGCTGCCTATTAATAAGGAAAGCGCAGGCGCCAAACCGTTGGTCCGTTCAGCGAGTAACTCCAGCAAGCGGCTGAGGTACTTTTCATTGACCCAGTCGAGCACAAAACGATTGGGCGCATAAACGCGAAGTTCGTCGCCAGCGGCTTCGACCTGCAGCGGACGGATCCAGGTGTTGAATTGCTGAGCAGGCAGCTCATCGCGCAGAAGCTCGACGCACTGCTGCCAAAGTTCCACAGACACGGACATCCCCTAAATCGAAAGGCGCGAGGCACAAAAACAGGCGCCATTGTAGCTGTCAGGGCTTGAGTTATCCACATGTAAGCTTGCCGATCCACAAGGAAAATCAGTCTGTTAACTACGCATAAGGCTCGATTAAGGAGGGGAATAAGGTCTGTGGATAACCTTATACAAGCCCATGGGATAAGCCAGGGGTAAACCCGGTGGAAAACCACCCTGTGGGTAAAATGGCATTCCGTCCCCAGCTTGTGCGCTGCTTCCGCACAGTTGCAACACGTCTTTTCGACAGACTTACCCTTGGCTGAACAGCCCGAATCGTTTGCGCTTCAGGTACTTATGCACAGATAAGTGGCTCACTAAGAGTTACTAACACTACAAAAGATCTTTAAATATTCTCTTCTCTATATTTCTTTATGCAGGAAAGCATGGTTTGAAATTGACCTGACCGTCGGGTTTCTCTAGAATCCCCGGTCTCTTAAAACGGGGGCCATTCCGGCCCGTAGTCGACCACCCAGGTACCGCATCTCATGAAACGTACTTTCCAACCCAGCACTATCAAACGCGCTCGCACTCATGGTTTCCGCGCTCGTATGGCTACCAAGAGCGGCCGTGCTGTTCTGCAGCGTCGCCGTGCCAAAGGCCGTAAGCGTCTCGCCGTCTAATTTTCGGTATTGTGGTGAGTCGAGACTTCAGTCGGGAAAAGCGTCTGCTAACTCCCCGACAATTCAAGGCAGTCTTCGACTCCCCTAACGGCAAAGCTCCGGGCAAAAATGTCCTGCTGCTAGCGCGCAACAATGAGCTTGGTCATCCCCGCTTGGGGCTAGTGATCGGCAAGAAGAGCGTCAAGCTCTCGGTTGAACGCAATCGCCTGAAACGCCAGATCCGCGAATCGTTCCGTCTGAACCAAGATAATTTGGTCGGTTGGGACATCGTGGTGGTGGCGCGAAAAGGCCTTGGTGATCTGGACAATGTTGAGCTGGCACGCCAGTTTGGCAAACTTTGGAAACGCCTCGAACGCAGCAAGCCTAGCCCGGAAGCCGATGCAACACACGGGGGGAACGACAGTCCCCATGCGTAAGCTGGTTTTGCTTCCTATCCAGTTTTACCGCTACGCCATCAGCCCCTTGATGGCCAGCCACTGTCGTTTTTACCCCAGTTGTTCTTGCTACGCGCTTGAAGCCATTGAACACCATGGTGTCATGCGCGGTGGCTGGCTGACTCTGCGTCGGCTGGGCCGATGCCATCCGTGGAATCCCGGTGGCTACGACCCGGTTCCCCCCGCGAAAACCTCCCGTTCCTCTTCGATGGCCGAATAATCATGGATATTCAACGCTCGATCCTGATCGTCGCCCTGGCAATCGTGTCCTATATGATGGTTCTTCAGTGGAACCAGGATTACGGTCAAACTGCCCTGCCGACTGAAATTGCCGCGACTAGCAGCACGGTACCTGGCTTGCCAGATACAACCACTGCGAACTCAAACTCAGCTGGCGACGACGATATTCCGAGCGCAACGACTGCCGTTGAGCCAAGCGCAATCAGTGCTGTCTCCACCGCAGCCAACGATGAGCTTATTCGGGTGAAGACCGATGTGCTGGATCTGGCCATCGACCCGCGCGGTGGTGATGTGGTGCAACTGCGTCTGCCGCAGTACCCGCGTCGTCAAGACCGTCCAGACGTACCGTTCCAGCTGTTCGATAACGGCGGCGAGCGCACTTACCTGGCACAAAGCGGGTTGATCGGCAGCAATGCGCCGGACAAATCCAGCGGTCGGGCCCTGTGGAGCAGCGCGCAAAAAAGTTATGAGTTGGCCGATGGTCAGGATCAACTGCAGGTTGATCTCACGCTCAGCGAAAACGGCGTTAATTACATCAAGCGTTTCACCTTCAAGCGCGGCCTGAACGCTGAATGTTCGGCCAAAGAGCAGCTGCTGAAGAAACCCGGTTGCGTGGACCCGTCCTCCTACCAGATAGACGTCAGCTACCTGATCGATAACCAGAGCGCTCAAGCTTGGAGCGGCAACATGTTTGCCCAGCTCAAGCGCGATGGCAGTGGTGATCCATCTTCGACAACGGCAACTGGCACAGCAACCTACCTCGGTGGTGCCCTGTGGACGAGCGAAGAGCCGTACAAAAAAGTTTCGATGAAAGACATCGACAAACAAGCCTTCAAAGAAACCGTTCAAGGAGGCTGGGTTGCCTGGCTACAGCATTACTTCGTCACTGCCTGGATTCCAAGCAAAGACAGCACTAACCAAGTACAGACCCGTAAAGACAGCCAAGGCAACTACATTGTCGGCTTTACCGGCCCGGCCATTCAGGTTGCTCCCGGCGCTCAGGGTGAAACCAGTGCAATTCTGTATGCCGGCCCGAAGCTACAAGGCCATCTAAAGACTCTGTCACCCGGTCTTGAGCTGACTGTCGACTACGGCATTCTGTGGTTCCTGGCTCAGCCGATCTTCTGGTTGTTGGAACATATCCACAGTCTTCTGGGTAACTGGGGTTGGTCGATCATCGTTCTGACCATGATCATCAAGCTGATCTTCTTCCCACTGTCTGCCGCCAGCTACAAATCCATGGCGCGTATGCGGGCTGTCGCACCTAAGCTGGCTGCGCTGAAAGAGCAGTTTGGCGACGATCGGCAAAAAATGTCCCAGGGCATGATGGAGCTGTACAAAAAGGAGAAGATCAATCCGCTGGGTGGTTGCTTGCCTATTTTGGTACAGATGCCGGTATTCCTGGCGCTCTACTGGACCTTGTTGGAAAGCGTTGAAATGCGCCAAGCCCCTTGGTTGCTGTGGATAACTGACCTGTCGATCAAAGACCCGTTCTTTATCCTGCCGATTATCATGGGTGCCACCATGTTTATTCAGCAGCAGCTCAACCCGACTCCGCCGGACCCGATGCAAGCCAAGGTTATGAAAATGATGCCAATCATCTTCACCTTCTTCTTCCTCTGGTTCCCGGCAGGTCTGGTGCTGTACTGGGTGGTCAACAACGTCTTGTCCATTGCGCAGCAGTGGTACATTACGCGCAAGATCGAAGCCGCAGCCAAGGCCGCAGATGCCTAAGCCGTAAGCGCTTCTAAGCTGTAACAAACGCCCCTTTTCAGGGGCGTTTTGCTATGTCGACTCAGGAGAACCGCATGCCAACCTTGACTGAAACCATTGCTGCCGTCGCTACTGCCCAAGGGCGTGGCGGGGTTGGCATCGTGCGTGTATCCGGTCCTATGGCCGGCCAGCTTGCAGCAGCCATTTGCCAGCGCGACTTAAAGCCACGCTACGCGCACTACGGCCCTTTCTTTGCCGATGCTGAGCAGGTGCTGGATGAAGGATTAGCCTTGTACTTCCCGGGGCCGAACTCCTTTACCGGTGAGGATGTGCTGGAGCTGCAAGGGCATGGCGGCCCCGTGGTACTCGACTTGTTGTTACGCCGCTGTGTACAACTCGGCGCACGCTTGGCGCGACCAGGGGAATTCAGTGAACGGGCCTTCCTCAATGACAAACTCGACCTGGCTCAGGCCGAAGCCATTGCCGACCTGATCGAGGCCAGCTCTGAACAAGCCGCACGCAATGCCTTGCGTTCACTGCAGGGCGAGTTCTCCCGGCGGGTGCACGGCCTGACTGAACGCCTGATCAACCTGCGGATTTATGTCGAAGCGGCTATCGATTTTCCTGAAGAAGAAATCGACTTTCTCGCCGATGGGCATGTACTCAGCCTGCTCGAAGGCGTACGCAACGACCTCACTGGCGTGCTGCGTGAAGCCGGGCAAGGTGCGCTGCTGCGCGATGGCATGACGGTGGTCATCGCCGGTCGGCCCAACGCCGGTAAATCCAGCCTGCTCAATGCCCTGGCTGGGCGCGAAGCGGCCATCGTTACTGAGATCGCCGGCACCACTCGCGATGTCCTGCGCGAACATATCCACATCGATGGCATGCCACTGCACGTAGTGGACACCGCAGGCCTGCGCGATACCGAGGATCAGGTCGAGCGGATTGGTGTAGAGCGTGCGCTCAAGGCGATAGGGGAAGCCGATCGCATCCTGCTGGTGGTCGATGCCACAGCTCCGGAAGCGAACGATCCCTTTGCTCTGTGGCCCGAATTCCTTGATCAGCGCCCTGATCCAGCGAAGGTCACCCTGATTCGCAATAAAGCCGACCTGTCGGGCGAGTCGGTGGTACTGGAAGTCAGCAATGACGGCCACGTGACCATCAGCCTGTCGGCCAAATCGACTCAAGGCCTGGACCTGCTGCGTGAACACCTGAAGGCCTGCATGGGTTATGCACAGACCTCAGAGAGTAGCTTCAGCGCCCGTAGGCGTCACCTAGAGGCACTGCGCAAAGCCGCCACTCACCTTGAGCATGGCCATGCTCAGTTGACCCTTGCAGGCGCCGGAGAACTGCTCGCGGAAGACCTGCGTATGGCGCAGCAGGCCTTGGGTGAAATCACCGGGGCCTTTAGCTCCGATGACCTGCTGGGGCGGATATTTTCCAGCTTCTGTATTGGCAAGTAGTCACCGTGTCGGTTAGCGACGGATACCCTCTCTTCTCGCCTTAAAACAGCTCCTATTTCAGCAATATCGTCCCATCAACGGCACGATATTGTTGAAGGGTCACGCCTCAACGCGCTGTTTTTCGTCTTCCATATCTCCTCTCTGTAACTGACCCTTCCTAAGCCTCTTGCCCACAAATTTATTATGCATACCGTTCGCGGTAGGCGTTTGTGTGGGTGAAAGGTACATCCCCAACGATTTATTTCTGCGGCTAAGCCCTGTGGAAAACTCGGCCTAAGCCCTGCTCATAACCCTGTGATAAAACGGAGGATAAACGGCCCTGTGGATAACCATCACTTTCATCCACAGCTTGCGTACGGCAATTGAACAGGCTGAATGCAGGATTGGCACAACCTTTCAAAACTCTGTACATATTGATTTTATTGCTCTGTAGCAATCTATCCACAGAAAAGGTGTTACTCATTAATAAACATAAAAACAAAGCTCTATAAAAATTCATTCTTTTAATCTTTATTAACCGCTTGGTTAAAAAGGCCCTCAGGTCGGCTGGCTATTTTTTGTGCAAAAGGCTTCTTTCACACTGGCGAACTGCCTATACTTGCCGCCTTTCCCGCTTTTCAATCCAAAAAGCCCCCCATTTCTCAACAGGCACGAGGTGCGTGGTGGATTTCCCTTCCCGTTTTCAGGTGATCGTCATCGGCGGCGGTCATGCCGGTACCGAAGCTGCACTGGCAGCTGCACGCATGGGGGTAAAGACCCTGCTGCTGACTCACAACGTGGAAACACTTGGGCAGATGAGTTGCAACCCAGCCATTGGCGGGATCGGCAAAAGTCATCTGGTCAAGGAAATCGACGCCCTTGGCGGTGCTATGGCTGAAGCCACAGACCGTGGTGGTATCCAGTTCCGTGTGCTGAACAGCCGCAAAGGCCCAGCTGTTCGCGCCACTCGTGCTCAGGCTGATCGCGTGCTGTACAAAGCAGCCATTCGTGAAACCTTGGAAAACCAAGCCAACCTGTGGATATTTCAACAGGCAGCCGATGACCTGATCGTCGAAAACGACGAAGTCAAAGGCGTGGTTACGCAAATGGGCCTGCGTTTCTTCGCGGATTCCGTGGTGTTGACCACGGGCACCTTCCTTGGGGGACTTATCCACATTGGTCTGCAGAATTACTCCGGTGGTCGTGCCGGTGATCCACCCTCGATTGCCCTGGCTCAGCGTTTACGCGAGTTGCCGCTGCGCGTCGGCCGCTTGAAAACCGGAACACCGCCCCGCATCGATGGCCGTTCGGTGGATTTTTCGCTGATGACCGAGCAGCCGGGCGATACACCAACGCCACTGATGTCTTTCCTTGGTCGCGCTGAGCAACAACCGCGTCAGGTCAGTTGCTGGATTACCCACACCAACGCGCGTACCCACGAAATCATTGCGTCCAACCTCGATCGTTCGCCGATGTATTCCGGTGTCATCGAAGGCGTCGGCCCGCGTTACTGCCCGTCGATCGAAGACAAGATCCACCGTTTTGCCGACAAGGACAGCCACCAGGTATTTATTGAGCCCGAAGGCCTGAATACCCATGAGCTGTATCCGAATGGTATTTCCACCTCGCTGCCGTTCGATGTGCAATTGCAGATCGTGCGCAGCATCCGCGGGATGGAAAACGCGCATATCGTCCGCCCCGGCTACGCCATTGAGTACGACTACTTCGACCCGCGCGATTTGAAGTACAGCCTGGAAACAAAAGTGATTGCCGGGCTGTTTTTCGCCGGGCAGATCAACGGAACTACCGGTTACGAAGAAGCCGGTGCGCAAGGTTTGCTCGCCGGTGCTAACGCCGCACTGCGCGCCCAAGGCAAAGACAGCTGGTGTCCGCGTCGCGATGAGGCGTACATCGGTGTGCTGGTCGATGATCTGATTACCCTGGGTACTCAGGAGCCGTACCGCATGTTCACCTCGCGCGCCGAATACCGGTTGATCCTCCGCGAAGACAATGCCGATCTGCGCCTGACCGAAAAAGGTCGCGAGCTGGGCTTGGTCGATGATGTACGCTGGGCGGCGTTCGCCGCCAAACGCGAAGCCATTGAGCTGGAAGAACAGCGCTTGAAAAGCACCTGGGTGCGCCCGGGCACGACGCAGGGCGATGCAATTGCCGCGCATTTCGGCACCCCGCTGACCCACGAATACAACCTGCTCAACCTGCTCGCGCGCCCGGAAATTGATTACGCCGGGTTAGTAACCATCACTGGCGGCGGTGCGCAGGACCCGCAGGTGGCCGAACAGGTCGAGATCAAGACCAAATACGCCGGTTATATCGAGCGTCAGCAGGACGAAATTGCCCGTTTGCGCGCCAGTGAAAACATCGCGTTACCGCTAGATATCGACTACGCGGGGATTTCCGGGCTGTCCAAGGAAATCCAGCACAAGCTTGGCAACAGCCGTCCAGAAACCCTCGGCCAGGCCTCGCGGATTCCCGGCGTTACCCCGGCAGCGATTTCTTTGCTGCTGATTCACCTAAAAAAACGCACTGCCGGTCAGCAGTTGGAGCACAGCGTTTGATGTCGTTGGTCACTACCCGTCACGCCGAAGAGTTGCGCGAAGGCGCCCGCGAACTGGGTGTCGAACTCAGCGCCGAACAGCATGAGCAGTTGCTCGCCTATCTGGCATTGCTGATCAAGTGGAACAAGGCCTACAACCTCACTGCCGTGCGCGATCCAGACGAAATGGTCTCGCGCCATCTGCTCGACAGCTTGTCTGTGGTCGAATATGTGCGAGTGGCTGGGGATAACTGGCTGGATGTTGGCAGTGGCGGTGGTATGCCGGGTATTCCTCTGGCCATTCTGTTTCCCGAACGGCAGTTCACCCTACTCGATTCAAACGGCAAGAAGACTCGCTTCCTGACTCAGGTGAAGCTCGAGTTGAGACTGGCCAACCTGCAAGTTATCCACAGCCGCGTTGAGGAATTCACCCCAGCTGTTCCATTCAGTGGGATTTGCTCGCGGGCGTTCAGTTCACTGGAAGATTTCAGCAACTGGACCCGCCATCTCGGCGATGGCAATACCCAATGGCTGGCGATGAAAGGCGTGCACCCGGATGATGAACTGCAGGCCCTGCCTGCGGATTTCCGCCTCACCGCCACCCATGTACTCAAGGTTCCCGGTTGCCAAGGTCAGCGCCATCTGCTGATACTGCGCCGCTCGGTTTAGGGGGAACGGCAGCATGGCTAAGGTATTCGCAATCGCTAACCAGAAGGGCGGCGTGGGTAAAACCACCACCTGCGTCAACCTGGCGGCTTCCCTGGTCGCGACCAAGCGTCGCGTATTGCTGATTGACCTTGATCCACAAGGCAACGCCACCATGGGCAGCGGTGTGGATAAGCATGCGCTTGAGCACTCGATCTACGATGTGCTGATCGGTGAATGCAACCTGGTTGATGCCATGCAGTTCTCCGAACATGGCGGTTATCAACTGCTGCCGGCCAACCGCGACCTGACCGCTGCCGAAGTGTCGCTGTTGGAAATGAATATGAAAGAAAGCCGGCTGCGGAATGCGCTGGCACCGATCCGTGAGAATTACGATTACATTCTCATCGATTGCCCGCCGGCACTCTCGATGCTCACCATCAACGCCCTAGTGGCTTCCGATGGCGTGATCATCCCCATGCAGTGTGAGTATTACGCGCTTGAAGGCTTGAGTGACTTGATCAACAGCATCCAGCGCATCGCTGAGTTGCTCAACCCAAGCCTGAAAATTGAAGGCCTGCTGCGCACCATGTATGACCCGCGCATCAGCTTGACCAACGATGTCTCGGCGCAGCTCAAGCAGCACTTCCCTGACACGCTTTACCAAACCGTAATCCCGCGCAATGTGCGACTGGCCGAGGCGCCAAGCTTTGGTATGCCGGCGCTGGTGTATGACAAAAGTTCCCGCGGGGCCATTGCCTACCTGGCGTTGGCCGGCGAATTGGTCCGCCGCCAGCGTGTTAAAGCGCGCGGCGTAACCGCATAAGGAAATACCCATGGCTGTGAAAAAACGAGGACTGGGACGCGGTCTGGATGCCCTACTGGGCGGTTCCAGCGTCAGCGCATTGAAGGACGAGGCGGCGCAGGTCGACAGCCGTGAACTGCAGTACGTGCCACTGGATTTAATCCAACGCGGCAAATACCAGCCACGTCGTGACATGGACCCCACCGCTCTGGAAGAACTGGCGCAGTCGATCAAAGCCCACGGCGTGATGCAGCCGATCGTGGTGCGGCCGATTGGCGACGGGCGTTTCGAAATCGTCGCCGGTGAACGCCGTTGGCGCGCGAGCCAGCAAGCCGGTCTGGACAAGATCCCGGCCATGGTCCGCGAACTGCCGGATGAAGCGGCCATCGCCATGGCGCTGATCGAGAACATCCAGCGTGAAGACCTCAACCCCATTGAAGAAGCGATGGCGTTGCAGCGTTTGCAGCAGGAGTTCCAACTGACCCAGCAGCAAGTCGCCGACGCTGTGGGTAAATCACGAGTAACCATCAGCAACCTGCTGCGCCTGATTGCCTTGCCAGAAGAGATTAAAACCCTTCTGGCCCATGGCGATTTGGAGATGGGCCATGCCCGCGCTTTGCTCGGTTTACCGGCCGAACAGCAGACCGAAGGTGCGCGACACGTTGTCGCACGCGGCCTCACTGTGCGGCAAACCGAAGCGCTGGTTCGCCAGTGGTTGAACAGCCAAGACAAGCCCGCTACCGAGGTCAAAGCCGACCCGGACATCATCCGCCTGGAACAGCGGCTGGCCGAGCGCCTGGGCTCGCCGGTGCAGATCAAGCATGGGCAGAAAGGCAAAGGTCAGTTGGTGATCAGCTACAGCTCGCTGGATGAACTGCAAGGCGTGCTCGCTCACATTCGTTGAAACAATTGCACGTGTAGCGACTAGTCGGAAATCACTACCCAGCTGTTGAATGGGGGGTGAACCGCCCCTATAATCTGCGCGCATTTCGTCGGCACAAACTATGCCAAGTTATTGATTTAAGGTGCCGGCGCCCGAGTTCAGCTTTCAGGAAAATCCGATGGACGTTCGCACGCCGAATCGCCTGCCCTTCCATCAGTTAGCTGTTTTTCCGGTACTGCTTGTGCAGCTCTTGGTTGTGCTGCTTCTGGCTCTTGTGTTGTGGCTGTGGCTAGGCACCGTAGCGGGTTACTCTGGGTTGTGTGGCGGCTTGATTGCTTGGCTACCGAATGTGTATTTCGCCCACAAGGCGTTCCAGTTCAGTGGAGCGCGGGCTGCTCAAGCCATCGTCCGGTCTTTTTATGCCGGTGAGGCGGGCAAACTGGTTTTAACGGCAGTGCTGTTTGCATTGACCTTTGCAGGTGTGAAGCCTTTAGAGCCGCTGGCGGTATTTGGCGTGTTCTTCCTGACCCAACTGGTCAACTGGTTCGCACCGCTGCTAATGAAAAAAAGACTTTCGAGACCTTAAGGCGTTTGAGGCAACCATGGCAGAACAAACAGCTTCGGGCTATATCCAGCACCACCTGCAGAACCTGACATACGGGCAACTGCCGAATGGTGATTGGGGCTTTGCCCACACCGCGCAAGAAGCAAAAGAAATGGGCTTTTGGGCATTCCACGTCGATACCCTCGGCTGGTCAGTTGCCCTTGGCTTACTTTTCGTCCTGCTGTTCCGCATGGCAGCGAAGAAGGCCACGTCCGGTCAACCTGGCGGCCTGCAGAACTTCGTTGAAGTACTGGTCGACTTCGTTGATACCAGCGTCAAAGACAGTTTCCATGGTCGCAGCGCTGTGATTGCACCGCTGGCACTGACGATCTTCGTCTGGGTCTTTCTGATGAACGCCATCGACCTGATTCCAGTCGACTGGATTCCGCAGTTGGCGATTCTGATCAGTGGCGATGCGCACATTCCATTCCGCGCCGTTTCCACCACTGACCCGAACGCGACCCTGGGCATGGCCCTGTCGGTGTTCGCGCTGATCATTTTCTACAGCATCAAGGTCAAGGGCATTGGCGGCTTCATCGGCGAGCTGACCCTGCACCCGTTCGGTAGCAAGAACCTGTTTGTGCAGGCACTGCTGATCCCGGTCAACTTCCTGCTGGAATTCGTCACCCTGATCGCCAAGCCTATTTCCCTGGCTCTGCGTCTGTTCGGCAACATGTATGCCGGTGAGTTGGTATTTATCCTGATCGCTGTGATGTTCGGCAGCGGTCTGCTCTGGCTGAGTGCCTTGGGCGTTGCCTTGCAGTGGGCGTGGGCGGTATTCCACATCCTGATCATTACCCTGCAAGCGTTCATCTTCATGATGCTGACCATCGTCTACCTGTCGATGGCGCACGAAGACAACCACTAAGAACGCCTAGGCGCTCATAGTGGACGCCCGCAAGGGCACAGAAGCACCGGTTTTGTTTTACCGCTTTACCCTTAGAAAACCTTAACCAATACGACATAAAAAGTCGGGAGGAAAGATGGAAACTGTAGTTGGTCTGACCGCTATCGCTGTAGCACTGCTGATTGGCCTGGGTGCCCTGGGTACCGCCATTGGTTTCGGCCTGCTGGGCGGCAAGTTCCTGGAAGGCGCTGCGCGTCAGCCGGAAATGGTTCCAATGCTGCAAGTGAAAATGTTCATCGTCGCTGGTCTGCTCGACGCCGTGACCATGATCGGTGTTGGTATCGCACTGTTCTTCACCTTCGCGAACCCCTTCGTTGGTCAACTCGCAGGCTAATGCTCTGGAATCCCAGAAATGGGATTTCAAGTAATTGGTTTGACGGACAACGAACGAGCGAGGTGTTGGCGTGAACATTAATGCAACCCTGATTGGCCAGTCCGTTGCCTTCTTCATCTTCGTGCTGTTCTGCATGAAGTACGTGTGGCCTCCGGTCATTACGGCTTTGCAAGAACGTCAGAAGAAGATCGCAGACGGCCTGGATGCTGCTAGCCGTGCGGCTCGTGACCTGGAGTTGGCCCAAGAGAAAGTGGGTCAGCAACTGCGCGAAGCCAAAGGCCAAGCAGCCGAGATCATTGAGCAAGCCAAGAAACGCGGTACCCAGATCGTCGACGAAGCCCGTGAACAGGCTCGCGTCGAAGCTGACCGTGTGAAGGCTCAGGCTCAGGCCGAGATCGAACAGGAAATCAACGGTGTCAAAGACGCGCTGCGTGCCCAACTGGGTAGCCTGGCCGTTAGCGGTGCCGAGAAGATTCTGGGCGCATCTATCGACCAAAACGCGCATGCGGAGCTGGTTTCCAAACTGGCAGCCGAAATTTAAGCGAGGGCGCGATCATGGCAGAACTGACCACGTTGGCCCGACCTTACGCCAAGGCTGCCTTTGAGTATGCTCAGGCCCACCAGCAACTGGCCTCTTGGTCAGCCATGCTCGGCCTGGCTGCAGCGGTGTCGCAAGACGACACCATGCAAAGCCTGCTCAAAGCACCGCGTTTGACGAGTACAGACAAGGCCACCACGTTCAATGACGTGTGTGGTGACAAGTTCGACGCCCAGGTACGCAATTTCATTCACATCGTCGCTGAAAACGATCGCTTGGCCCTGTTGCCAGAGATCGTTGAACTGTTCGAGCTTTACAAAGCCGAGCAGGAAAAGTCGATCGACGTGGACGTTACTAGTGCCTTCGCATTGAGCGATGAACAGCAAGACAAACTCGCCAAGGTTCTCAGTGCACGGCTCGGCCGAGAAGTGCGTCTGCACGCCGCGGAGGATGCCACCCTTATCGGTGGTGTCGTTATCCGCGCCGGCGACCTGGTTATCGATGGCTCAGTTCGCGGCAAAATCGCGAAGCTGGCCGAAGCATTGAAATCTTGAGTTTGAAGGGGCAGCAGAGCTATGCAGCAACTCAATCCTTCCGAAATAAGTGAAATCATCAAGGGGCGTATCGAGAATCTCGATGTCGCCTCTCAAGCCCGTAACGAAGGCACTGTCGTCAGCGTATCTGACGGTATCGTGCGTATTCACGGTCTCGCCGATGTGATGTACGGCGAAATGATCGAGTTCCCGGGCGGTGTCTACGGTATGGCACTGAACCTGGAGCAAGACTCCGTGGGTGCAGTGGTTCTGGGGGCTTATACCTCCCTGGCCGAAGGCATGAGCGCCAAGTGCACGGGCCGCATCCTGGAAGTTCCGGTTGGTCCGGAATTGCTGGGTCGCGTTGTCGACGCACTGGGCAACCCAATTGACGGCAAAGGCCCACTGAACAACGTCGCTACCGACGCTGTTGAGAAGGTTGCGCCGGGCGTGATCTGGCGTAAGTCGGTCGACCAGCCGGTGCAAACCGGTTACAAGTCGGTTGATGCCATGATCCCGGTTGGCCGTGGCCAGCGCGAGCTGATCATCGGTGACCGTCAGATTGGTAAAACCGCTCTGGCCATCGACGCCATCATCAACCAGAAGAACAGCGGCATTAAGTGCGTCTACGTTGCCATTGGTCAGAAGCAATCGACCATCGCTAACGTGGTTCGCAAGCTGGAAGAAAACGGCGCGTTGGCTAACACCATCGTTGTCGCGGCTTCCGCTTCCGAATCCGCTGCGCTGCAGTTCATTGCACCGTACGCCGGTTGCACCATGGGCGAATATTTCCGCGACCGCGGTGAAGACGCGCTGATCGTTTATGACGATCTGTCCAAGCAAGCAGTGGCTTACCGCCAGATTTCCCTGCTGCTGCGCCGTCCACCAGGCCGTGAAGCTTACCCAGGCGACGTGTTCTATCTCCACAGCCGTCTGCTGGAGCGCGCTTCCCGCGTGTCCGAAGAGTATGTTGAGAAGTTCACAAATGGCGCCGTGACTGGCAAGACCGGTTCCTTGACCGCTCTGCCGATCATCGAAACCCAGGCTGGCGACGTTTCCGCGTTCGTTCCGACCAACGTGATTTCGATCACCGACGGTCAGATCTTCCTGGAATCGGCCATGTTCAACTCGGGTATCCGTCCTGCGGTCAACGCCGGTATTTCGGTATCCCGCGTGGGTGGTGCTGCACAGACCAAGATCATCAAGAAGCTCTCCGGTGGTATCCGTACCGCTCTGGCTCAGTACCGTGAACTGGCGGCATTCGCCCAGTTTGCTTCTGACCTAGACGAAGCCACCCGTAAGCAGCTTGAGCATGGTCAGCGCGTTACCGAGCTGATGAAGCAGAAGCAATATGCGCCAATGTCGATTGCTGACATGTCCGTATCGCTGTATGCCGCTGAGCGTGGTTTCCTGGTCGACATCGAAGTTGCCAAAGTTGGCGCATTCGAACAGGCCCTGATTGCTTACTTCAACCGGGATCACGCCGCTTTGCTGGCGAAGATCAACGAGAAGGGTGACTTCAATGACGACATCGATGGCCAGCTGAAAGCCGGTATCGAGAAGTTCAAGGCCACCCAAACCTGGTAAGCCGCAGTGGGGACCGCGAGGTCCCCGCTTGCTAACCCGATAGGTGTCAAATGGCAGGCGCAAAAGAGATTCGCAGCAAGATTGCGAGCATCAAAAGCACGCAGAAGATCACCAGCGCCATGGAAAAGGTGGCGGTCAGCAAAATGCGCAGAGCACAAATGCGCATGGCTGCTAGCCGTCCCTACGCGGAGCGTATCCGTCAGGTGATTGGTCATCTGGCCAACGCCAACCCGGAATACCGTCACCCGTTCATGATCGAGCGCAATGTTAAGCGCGTCGGTTATGTGGTGGTGAGCTCGGACCGTGGTCTGTGTGGTGGTCTGAACACCAACCTGTTCAAGGCTCTGGTCAAAGACATGGCGAGCAATCGCGAGCAAGGCGTGGAGATTGATCTCTGCGTTGTTGGCAGCAAAGGCGCGGCGTTCTTCCGCAACTTTGGTGGCAACATCGTTGCTGCGATCAGCCACCTGGGCGAAGAACCATCGATCAATGATCTGATTGGTAGCGTCAAGGTAATGCTCGATGCCTACCTCGATGGTCGCATCGATCGTTTGTCCGTGGTCTCGAACAAGTTCATCAATACCATGACGCAAAAGCCGACAGTGGAGCAGTTGATTCCGCTGGTGGCCGATCCGGATAAAGAACTCAAGCACCACTGGGATTACCTGTACGAACCCGACGCCAAAGAGCTGCTGGACGGCTTGATGGTGCGTTACGTGGAGTCGCAGGTGTACCAGGCAGTGGTTGAGAACAACGCGGCTGAACAAGCGGCCCGGATGATCGCGATGAAAAACGCCACCGATAACGCTGGCGATATCATCAAAGACCTGCAGTTGGTTTACAACAAAGCACGTCAGGCAGCGATTACCCAGGAAATTTCGGAAATCGTCGGCGGCGCTGCCGCGGTTTAAGCACGGTTCAAATATTCAGAGGAACCAAAGATGAGTAGCGGACGTATCGTTCAAATCATCGGCGCCGTTATCGACGTGGAATTCCCGCGTGATCAAGTGCCGAATGTTTATGAAGCGCTGAAAGTAGTCGGCGCCGAAACCACTCTTGAAGTTCAGCAGCAGCTGGGCGACGGCGTGGTACGTACCATTGCAATGGGTTCGACCGAAGGCCTCAAGCGTGGCCTGAATGTCGGCAGCACTGGCGCAGGTATCCAGGTACCGGTTGGGGTGAAAACTCTGGGCCGTATCATGGACGTGCTGGGCAACCCAATCGACGAGGCTGGCCCGATTGGCGAAGAAGAGCGTTGGGGCATTCACCGTCCTGCGCCAACCTACGCCGAACAAGCTGGCTCCAACGAGCTGCTGGAAACCGGCATCAAGGTTATCGACCTGGTCTGCCCGTTCGCCAAGGGCGGTAAAGTCGGTCTGTTCGGTGGTGCCGGTGTAGGCAAAACCGTAAACATGATGGAACTGATCCGTAACATCGCCATCGAGCACAGCGGTTATTCCGTGTTCGCCGGTGTGGGTGAGCGTACTCGTGAGGGTAACGACTTCTACCACGAGATGAAGGACTCCAACGTTCTCGACAAGGTAGCCCTGGTTTACGGTCAGATGAACGAGCCACCAGGCAACCGTCTGCGCGTAGCACTGACCGGCCTGACCATGGCCGAGAAGTTCCGTGACGAAGGCCGTGATGTGCTGTTCTTCGTGGACAACATCTACCGTTACACCTTGGCCGGTACTGAAGTATCCGCACTGCTGGGCCGTATGCCTTCCGCAGTGGGTTATCAGCCGACCCTGGCCGAAGAAATGGGCGTTCTGCAAGAGCGTATTACTTCGACCAAGACCGGTTCGATCACCTCGATCCAGGCCGTCTACGTTCCTGCGGACGACTTGACCGACCCAAGCCCGGCGACCACCTTCGCCCACTTGGACGCCACCGTTGTACTGTCCCGTGACATCGCCTCCCTGGGTATCTACCCAGCGGTCGATCCACTCGACTCGACGTCGCGCCAGCTGGACCCGATGGTTATCGGTCAGGAGCACTACGACACCGCTCGCGGCGTTCAGTACGTGCTGCAGCGCTACAAAGAGCTGAAGGACATCATCGCGATTCTGGGTATGGACGAACTGTCCGAAACAGATAAGCAGCTGGTATCCCGTGCTCGTAAGATCCAGCGCTTCCTGTCCCAGCCGTTCTTCGTGGCCGAAGTCTTCACCGGTTCGCCAGGTAAGTACGTCTCCCTGAAGGACACCATCGCTGGTTTCAGCGGTATTCTGAAAGGTGACTACGATCACTTGCCAGAGCAGGCGTTCTACATGGTTGGCAGCATCGAAGAAGCTGTCGAGAAAGCGAAGAAACTGTAATCACCCGTGCGCTCGGTAACGGGCGCTTACGGTCTGTTTGCCCACCTCATCGTGTGCAAACAGATCGATAGTGAGGTTAGACATGGCTATGACAGTCCATTGCGACATCGTCAGCGCAGAAGGCGAGATCTTCTCCGGTCTGGTCGAGATGGTGATTGCGCACGGCAACCTGGGTGATATCGGTATCGCTCCAGGCCACGCGCCGCTGATCACCGACCTCAAGCCGGGTCCGATTCGTCTGGTCAAGCTGGGTGGCGAATCCGAGGTGTTCTACATCTCTGGTGGCTTCCTGGAAGTCCAGCCGAGCATGATCAAAGTGCTCGCCGATACCGTGCAGCGTGCTGCCGATATCGATGAAGCTGCTGCTCAGCTGGCCCTGCAGGCTGCTGAGAAAGCCTTGAATGAGAAAGGTGCGGAGTTCGACTACGGTTCCGCCGCCGCTCACTTGGCTGAGGTCGCGGCTCAGCTGCGTACCGTTCAGCAGTTGCGCAAGAAGTTCGGCGGTTAATTTCGCTGCTTCATCGCAAACGAGTAAAAGGGTAGCCTTGGCTACCCTTTTTCTTGCCTGTCATTTCATCTTTTCAGTTGGTTGTGTCGTGGAGTTATCCACAGGGAACAACCGGCGCTTGCCCAGGACCCTCTTCTATGTCGCTCGATATCGTCATCCTCGCCGCCGGCCAAGGCACCCGTATGCGTTCGGCCTTGCCCAAAGTGCTGCACCCGGTTGCCGGTAAAGCCATGCTCGGTCATGTCATCGACACGGCTCGCCAGCTAAAGCCGAACGGCATACATGTGGTGATCGGGCATGGCGCGGAATTGGTGCGCGAGCGATTGGCGGCGGATGATCTGAATTTCGTCCTGCAAACCGAACAACTCGGCACCGGCCATGCCGTAGCCCAGGCGCTACCGGCCTTGAGCGCCGAGCGCGTGCTGATTCTCTATGGCGACGTACCGCTGATCGAAGTTGAAACCCTGCAGCGTCTGTTGCAACAGGTCAGCGAGCAGCAGCTTGGGTTGCTGACGGTCAATCTGAACGACCCAACCGGTTACGGCCGCATCGTCCGTGATGCCGCTGGCGTGGTGAAGGCCATTGTCGAGCACAAGGACGCCAGCACCGAACAACGGAAAATCAGCGAAGGCAACACCGGCATCCTCGCCGTACCGGGGAAGAAACTGGGCGATTGGCTCGGTCGTCTGTCCAACAGCAACGCCCAGGGTGAGTACTACCTGACAGACGTAATCGCCATGGCCGTAGCCGATGGCCTGGTGGTCGCCACCGAACAGGCGGCTGACGAGATGGAAGTGCTGGGCGCCAACGATCGCATCCAGCTTTCGCAGCTGGAGCGTCACTACCAGTACCGCGCGGCGCGCCGTTTAATGCTGCAAGGTGTGACCTTGATCGACCCGGCGCGTTTCGATTTGCGCGGCGAAGTCACGGTTGGTCGCGATGTCACCATCGATATAAACGTAATCCTCGAAGGCCAGGTGGTCATTGAAGATGGCGTGCAGATCGGCCCGAATTGCGTGATCAAGAACAGCACATTGCGCACAGGTGCCATTGTCAAAGCCAACAGTCATCTGGAAGGTGCCGAAGTGGGCGAGGGCGCCGATTGCGGGCCGTTCGCCCGTTTGCGTCCGGGTTCCGTGTTGGGTGCCAAGGCCCATGTGGGTAACTTCGTCGAGTTAAAGAATGCCAAGTTGGGTGAAGGCGCCAAAGCTGGCCATCTTAGCTATCTGGGTGATGCGGAAATCGGCGCACGGACCAATATCGGCGCCGGTACCATCACCTGCAATTACGATGGCGCCAACAAGTTCAAAACCGTGCTGGGCGAAGACGTGTTTATCGGCTCCAACAGCGCCTTGGTGGCCCCGGTGACACTCGGTGATCGTGCGACCACTGGTGCAGGTTCGGTGATTACCAGCGACGTACCGGATAACACTCTGGCGGTCGGCCGCGCCAAGCAGCGCAATATCGAAGGCTGGAAGCGCCCAACCAAGAAGTGAGGCGGACGTAGGATGGGTCGGGCCGCGTAGGTTGAGCGCAGCGATACCCATGCTGCCTGATGATGGGTTACGCCTGTGGCTAACCCATCCTACGGCTATTCATCACTTTCCTGCTTGACGCAAAAGCTTCGTTAGGTTTTGATTCGCACCGCTATCTTTCGAATCGAAACCTTTAATGTCGAAACGCAATACGCCACAACGTCGCCACACCATTCTTGCTTTGCTCGCCGAGCAAGGTGAAGTGAGTGTCGACGCCCTGTCGAAAGCCTTCGCCACCTCTGAAGTGACCATTCGAAAAGACCTCGCGGCGCTTGAAAAGAGCGGCCTGCTGTTGCGTCGCTACGGTGGTGCGGTGCCCATGCCGCAGGAGCTGATCAGCGACGTTCAGCCGATCTCGCAGTACAAACAGGCCATCGCCCGTGCTGGTGTGGCGCGCATTCGCGAGCACGCACGAATCATCATCGACAGTGGCACCACCACGGCGGCAATGATCCCGCAGCTGGGCTATAAACCTGGCTTGGTGGTGATGACCAACTCACTGAATGTCGCCCGTGCCATCAGCGAACTGGAGCATGAGCCCATACTGCTGATGACCGGCGGTACCTGGGATCCGCATTCCGAATCCTTCCAGGGCCAAGTGGCCGAGCAAGTGCTGCGTTCCTATGATTTCGATCAGCTGTTTATTGGTGCTGATGGCATCGATCTGAACCGTGGCACCACCACCTTTAATGAGCTGCTCGGGCTTAGCCGGGTGATGGCGGAGGTGGCCCGCGAAGTGGTGGTGATGGTCGAGAGCGATAAGATCGGCCGCAAGATTCCCAACCTGGAGCTGCCCTGGGGCGGCATCCATACCCTGATTACTGACGAGCGCCTGGATAACCAGGCCCGTGAACAATTGACAGCGCGTGGGATCAAGCTGATCTGCGCCAGCGTCGAGGCTTAAGGAGAAGTTTATGTGTGGCATCGTAGGCGCAGTCGCCGAACGTAATATCACTGCCGTGCTGGTTGAAGGCCTCAAGCGCCTGGAATACCGCGGTTACGACAGCGCCGGTGTGGCGTTGCTTAACGATCAGGGCGAACTGCACCGCAGTCGCCGTGTCGGCAAGGTCAGTGAGTTGGAAGCGGCACTCCGCCAGGAGCCGCTGGCGGGTCGCCTGGGTATCGCCCACACCCGTTGGGCCACCCACGGTGCGCCAAGCGAACGTAATGCCCACCCGCATTTCTCCGGCAGTGAACTGGCAGTGGTGCACAACGGCATTATCGAGAACCACGAAGAACTGCGTGTTCAGCTCAAGGGCCTCGGTTACTCGTTCAGCTCCGACACCGACACCGAAGTGATCGTCCATCTGCTCGATCACACCCTCAAATCTCAGCCTGATTTGACCGCCGCGCTCAAACTGGCGGTTAAGCAATTGCACGGCGCTTACGGCCTGGCGGTTATCAGTGCCAAGCAGCCTGACCGTCTTATCGCGGCGCGTAGCGGTAGCCCGTTGGTGATTGGTTTGGGCCTGGGTGAGAACTTCCTCGCTTCCGATCAGTTGGCCCTGCGTCAGGTCACCGACCGCTTTATGTATCTGGAAGAAGGTGACATCGCCGAAATCCAGCGCGACAGCGTACAGATTTGGGACGCCTCCGGTGAGCTTGTGACGCGCGAGAGCGTGCAATACCACGAGGGTGCGGAAGCCGCCGACAAGGGCGAGTACCGCCACTTTATGCTCAAGGAAATCCACGAGCAGCCCAAGGTCGTGCAGCGCACCTTGGAAAGCCGTCTGGGCACTGATCATGTCTTGGTGCAGGCGTTCGGCCCGCAGGCCGCCGAGCTGTTCGCCAAGGTACGCAACGTGCAGATTGTCGCTTGCGGCACCAGCTACCACGCCGGTATGGTCGCGCGTTATTGGTTGGAAGGCCTGGCCGGGATTCCCTGCCAAATCGAAGTGGCCAGCGAGTTCCGTTACCGTAAAGTGGTGGTGCAGCCGGATACCCTGTTTGTCAGCATCTCTCAGTCCGGCGAAACCGCCGACACCCTGGCTGCCCTGCGCAATGCCAAGGAGCATGCACCCGGCCAGGGTGGCTATCTGGCCAGTTTGGCGATCTGCAACGTTGGTATCAGCTCGCTGGTGCGTGAGTCCGATCTGACCCTGCTGACCCAAGCCGGCCCGGAAATCGGCGTAGCCTCAACCAAGGCCTTCACCACCCAGTTGGTCGCGTTGATGCTGCTGACCCTGTCCCTCGGTCAGGTGCGCGGCACCCTGGATAAAACCCTGGAAGCCGAGCTGGTGGAAGAGCTGCGTCGCTTGCCGACCCGCCTTGGTGAAGCCTTGGCCATGGACAGCGTGGTGGAGAAGGTCTCCGAGTTGTTCGCTGAGAAGCACCACAGCCTGTTCCTCGGCCGTGGCGCGCAGTACCCGGTGGCCATGGAAGGTGCGCTCAAACTCAAGGAAATCTCCTATATTCACGCCGAAGCCTACCCGGCTGGCGAGCTCAAGCATGGCCCGTTGGCGTTGGTCGACAGCGACATGCCGGTGGTGACCGTGGCGCCGAACAACGAACTGCTGGAAAAGCTCAAATCCAACCTGCAGGAAGTCCGCGCCCGTGGCGGCGAGCTGCTGGTGTTTGCCGACGAGCAGGCGGGCATGAGCAATGGCGAGGGCACCCATGTGGTGAACATGCCGCATATCCACGATGCCCTGGCACCGATTCTCTACACTATTCCGCTGCAGCTGCTGTCCTATTACGTGGCCGTACTCAAGGGCACCGACGTCGACCAACCGCGTAATCTGGCGAAATCGGTAACGGTTGAATAAGCAGGGGCGAGCTGATGAAACGTGAAGATATAAAGAATAAGCAGGCTCAGGGTGGAGTCTTTGATACGCATATCATCGTCAACCCGGCCAATACCCGGGAATGGATTGTGATGTTGAAGAAAGGCGCAGGCACCAGCTTCTTTCTGGTTGATGACCAGGAGCAGGTGGAGTCCTTCGCTGACCTCAATGGTTTGATCGAAGAGCTGCGGTTACTGGGGATCAAGGCTGCGGAGATTCATCTCTAGCAGCCTGTTAATCGTCCGCTGACCTGAACAGGTGGCGATGCTCGGCGTTGTATAGCGCCGAGTCGGCGAACTGTTCGGCGTGCAGCACACGGCCGACGAGGATCAGTGCAGTACGGCGAAAGCCCTTGGCGCGCACCTGTTCTTCGATGGTGGCGAGCGTGCCGCTGACCCAATCCTGGTCCGGCCAGCTGGCGCGATGTACCACGGCAATCGGGCAATCCGCGCCGTAATGCGGCAGCAGCTCAGTGACGATCTTGCTCAGGTGCACCACGCCCAGGTGGATAGCCATGGTCGCGCCGTGACGGGCCAGGTCGCCCAGCGCCTCGCCCTCGGGCATATTCGATTTGCTCGCGTAGCGCGTGAGAATCAGTGTCTGCGACACCTGGGGCAGGGTCAGCTCGCTTTCCAGCAGGGCGGCGCAAGCAGCGGTCGCCGTAACGCCGGGAATGATCTGGAAGGGAATTTCCAGCCGACGCAGGTGGCGGATCTGTTCGCCAATCGCGCCATATAGCGACGGGTCGCCGGAATGCACGCGGGCCACGTCCTGGCCTTTGCTGTGCGCCTGGGCAATCAGCTCGATAATTTCATCCAGGTGCAGCTCAGCCGTGTTCACCACCTGCTCAGCGTTATGGCCTTCCAGCACCGCTGCCGGCACCAGCGAGCCGGCGTAGAGAATTACCGGGCAGCTGCGTAGCAGGCGCTGGCCTTTGACGGTGATCAGCTCGGGGTCGCCGGGGCCGGCACCGATAAAGTAGACGGTCATGACACATCCTTGGGTGCAATCGACGCCAGCGCGCAGGTGGCACTGGCGTTGCGGGTTTTTTCGCCAAGCAGTCGGGCCGGTTGGCCGCCCAGGCGTTCGGCCAGCGCCAGGGCGCAGGGTTCCGCGACTGCCGGGCTGCCGGTGGCGGCCAGGGTAATCGGCGAGCTTTGCACGTCTGGTTGATAGGGCTGCAGTTCTGCCGAGTTGAAAAGGCTCAGCTGCAGGCCGAGGCGATTGGCCAGTGCCTGCAGACCCGGCTCGTCACGCTTGTGCGCGATGCTCGCCAGCCCCGCCAAGTTATCCACAGTCAGGCCATGTGCCTGCAAGCTGTGCAGCAGCAGGCTGAGCAAATCTTCCATACTGCAGCCGCTGCGACAGCCGAGCCCGGCGACCACTTGAATAGCGGCGGGGCAATTATCGACAGGGCTGGGCATGATCTACGGCGCTCGGTTTCTGCGGCGGCGTAGCTGATCATGGCGGCTCTTAGCGGTCAACCGTGATTGACCGGCCGTCATGGTCTGCGTAGCCTTGGCGCGTTCGAGGTTCTTCGCGGCTCTGCCGCTGAAGCTAAGAGGGAACAAGGTGAATGCCTTGGCTGCCCCCGCAACTGTGAACGGTCGAAAGCCCTTCGATACACCACTGCCGCAGGCGGGAAGGTGAAGGGTCGCGCAGCGCGCAGATCGTGAGCCAGGAGACCTGCCTCGTCACGCTTTCGACAACCGGGCGGGGTGATCCGGTGGTGTTGGCTGACGCCCCGTGGCTGTCATGTCTGTGCCGCCTCCTGCTCGTCTTTCTTTCGACGTCACGCAGGACTCGCCATGCAAACCCTCGGCAAACTTCCCGTCACCATCGTCACCGGCTTTCTCGGTGCCGGTAAAACCACCTTGCTGCGCCACATGCTGGAAAACGCGGGCGGTCGGCGTATCGCGGTGATCGTCAACGAGTTCGGCGAGCTGGGTATTGATGGCGAAATCCTCAAGCAGTGCTCCATCGGTTGCAGCGAAGAAGAGGCTAATGGCCGCGTCTATGAGCTGGCCAACGGTTGCCTGTGTTGCACCGTGCAGGAAGAGTTCTTCCCGGTGATGCGCGAGTTAGTGGCGCGCCGTGGTGAACTCGACCATATCCTGATTGAAACCTCCGGCCTGGCCCTGCCCAAGCCGCTGGTGCAGGCGTTCAACTGGCCGGAAATCCGTAACGCCTGCACCGTTGATGCGGTGATCACCGTGGTCGACAGCCCAGCCGTGGCCGCCGGTACCTTCGCCGCTTTCCCTGACCAGGTCGATCAGCAGCGCAAGCTTGACCCAAACCTCGACCACGAATCGCCGCTGCATGAGCTGTTCGCAGATCAGTTGGCCAGCGCTGACCTGGTGATCCTCAATAAAGCCGACTTGCTCGACGCCGCCGCCCTGGCGGCGGTGCGCGCCGAAGTGGCGGAAGAGTTGCCGCCGGCAGTGAAAATCATCGAAGCCCATGGCGGTGAACTGCCGCTGAACGTGCTGTTGGGCCTCAACTGCGAAACCGAGCTGCACATCGAAGGCCGCAAGACCCACCATGACCTGGAAGGCCATGAAGAGCACGATCACGACGAATTCGACTCGTTCCACGTGGAACTACCGGAGGCCGAGGAAGCACGCTTGCTGGGCGCATTGAAGGACGCAGTAGCCAAGCATGGCGTCCTGCGCATCAAGGGTTTCGCGGCGATTCCCGGCAAACCGATGCGTTTGTTGCTGCAAGGTGTTGGCCAGCGCTTCGACAAACACTTCGACCGCGCCTGGCAGGCTGACGAAGTGCGGGTCAGCCGCTTGATCGTGATTGGTCAGCATCTTGATCAGGCTGTCATCAGCGCTGAATTGCAGGCGGCATTGGCGAACTAAGCCCCCATGCATCTAATCCGCACCCAGCCCGGCAGCCAAGTACCGGTCGACAGCATCGCCGACCTCGGCCAGACACCGGCCGAGCTGGTGATTCTCTGCACCGGCGATTCACAGTTGTCGCTGTTGGCTGAGGTGGCGCGGCAGTTACCCGAGGATTATCCCAGCCTGCGTCTGGCCAGCCCGGCGCAGTTGAGCAATCACGCCTCGGTGGACCTCTATGTCGAGCAGGTGCTGCAACACGCCAAGGTGATCCTGATTGCCGTGCACGGCGGCGTCAGTTACTGGCGCTACGGCATCGAGCGTTTGGTTGAGCTGGCCGAGCGCGGTGCGCGGGTGATCATGGTGCCCGGCTGCGACAATCCCGACCCTGAGCTGATGGGCTTGAGCACTGTACCGCTGGCTGAGGCCGAGCGGCTCTGGCAGTTCCTCCGTCAGGGCGGCGCGCAGAATGCGCGGCAGCTGTTCAATTGCATCGCCAGCCAGTGGCTGCAGCGTGACTATGTCTGGGGCGAGCCGCAGCTGTTGCCGCGCGTGGGCCTCTATCACCCGCAGCAGGCCCGCGCGGTTTTGGCCGACTGGCAGGCTAATTGGCAAGCGACTGCGCCGGTGGTGGCGCTGCTGTTTTATCGCACTCAAGTGCAGGCGGCGAACACCGGCTTTATCGATGTGTTCTGTCAGCGCCTGCAGGCTCAAGGCCTCAACCCGCTGCCGATTGCCGTGGCCAGCCTCAAGGAGGCCGCCTGCCTGGCCCAGGTCGAAACCTGGCTGGACGACACCGGCACGGCGCTGATCATCAACACCACCGCGTTCGCCTTATCCAACCCGGAAGCACCGAGCGAGCGACCTTTCCGCCGCGATATCCCGGTACTGCAAGCCATTTGCTCGCTGGATAACCATGAGCAATGGCAAGCCAGCGCCCAAGGTCTGGGCTCGCGCGACCTGGCCATGCATGTCGTGTTGCCCGAGCTGGATGGCCGCCTGATTACCCAGCCGATCAGCTTCAAGGGCCTGGCCTGGCGCAGTGAGCGCAGCCAGAGCGATGTGGTGTGTTATCAGCCGCATTTAGCGGGAATGGATTTTGTCGCTGAGCTGGCGCGCAACTGGATCGCCCTGGCCGACAAGGCCAACGCCGACAAGCGCATCGCTCTGGTGCTGGCCAACTACCCGACTCGCGATGGGCGCATCGGCAATGGCGTTGGCTTGGATACCCCGGCGGCGGCGCTGAATATCCTCAAGGCGCTGCAACAGCAGGGCTACCCGGTTGCAGGGTTGCCCGACAGCGGCACCGCGCTGATCCACCAGCTGCTCGGCGGCGTGACCAATGATCTGGACAGCCTCGACGCACGACCCTGCGCGCAGAGCCTGGCGCTGGATGAGTACCTGGCGTTTTTCCACAGTCTGCCGGCGGCCAACCAGCAGGCGGTGCGTGAACGCTGGGGCGGACCGGAACGTGATCCGATGTTCCGAGGAGGGCGGTTGATGATCGCCGGCCTGCGCTTCGGCCTGACTTTTGTCGGCATCCAGCCGGCGCGTGGTTATCAGCTGGATGCAGCGGCGGTGTATCACGACCCCGATCTGGTGCCGCCGCACGGCTACTTGGCGTTTTACTGCTGGTTGCGCAGAGTTTTTGCTGCCGATGCCGTGATCCACGTCGGCAAGCACGGCAACCTGGAATGGCTGCCGGGCAAGAGCGTCGGCCTGTCGGAACAATGCTGGCCGAGCGCGATTCTTGGTCCGCTGCCGAATATCTACCCGTTTATCGTCAATGATCCGGGTGAGGGCGCGCAGGCCAAGCGGCGCACCCAGGCGGTGATCATCGACCACCTGATGCCACCGCTGACCCGCGCCGAAAGCTACGGCCCGCTGCGTGATCTGGAGCGTCTGGCCGACGAGTATTACGAGGCCAGCCAGCTCGATCTGCGCCGCGCCGCCGAACTGCGTGGCGAGATTCTGCTCAAGGTGCGCGAGGCCAGTCTGGATCGCGAACTGGGCCTGCAACTTAACGAAGATCCCAATAGCTGGCTGCCGCAGCTCGACGCCTATTTATGCGATTTGAAGGAATCGCAGATCCGCGATGGCCTGCATGTATTTGGCGAATCACCGGCCGGCACGCTGCGCCGCGATACCTTGCTGGCGCTGCTGCGCATTCCCCGTGGCGATGGCCAGGGCGGCAATGCCAGCCTGCTGCGCGCCTTGGCCAGCGATCTGCAGCTGGGCTTCGACCCGCTCGACTGCGATATGGCCGCGCCCTGGCTGGGCCCGCGTCCGGCGCTGTTGGCTGGGTTAAGCGATGAGGCCTGGCGCAGTGCCGGCGATACCCGCGAGCTTTTGGAGCTGTTGGCCCTGCGCCTGATTGAGTCAGCGGATGTCGAAGCCGTGGGCGGGCAAAGTCGCCAAGTACTGCAGCGTTTGCGTGAGCAGATTGCGCCACTGCTGGATGCCTGCGGCGATGCCGAGATGCACGGTTTGTTATCGGCGCTGAGCGGGCGGTTTGTCCCAGCTGGGCCGAGTGGCGCGCCGAGTCGCGGGCGTCTGGATGTACTGCCCACTGGGCGCAATTTCTACAGCGTTGATGTGCGCAACCTGCCCACGCCGACGGCCTGGCGCATCGGTGTGCAAGCGGCGGATCGTCTGCTTGAACGGCATTTGCAGGATCACGGCGACCACCTGCGCCAGCTCGGCCTGTCGATGTGGGGCACGGCGACCATGCGCACCGGCGGTGATGACATGGCCCAAGCCCTGGCGCTGATGGGCGTGCGCCCGGTGTGGCAGGCCGGCAGCCAGCGCGTTGAACGCTTCGAGGTGCTGCCGTTGACGCAACTTGGCCGCCCTCGCGTGGACGTGACCTTGCGCGTTTCCGGGTTCTTCCGCGATGCCTTCAGCAACCTGATTCGGCTGTTCGATGATGCCGTGCAGGCGGTGGTTGATCTCGACGAGCCGGAGGACATGAACCCGCTGTCGGCGCGGGTCTGGCGTGAATCGCTTACCCTGCAGGACAGCGGCCTGGACGAAGCCGAGGCGCGCAAACAGGCGGGCTGGCGAGTGTTCGGCTCCAAGCCGGGGGCTTATGGCGCAGGCGTGCAGAACGCCATCGAAGAACGCCTGTGGCAAACCCGCGAGGACCTGGCCGAGGTCTACCTGAACTGGGGCGGCTACGCCTACGGCAAACACAGCGAAGGCACCCCGGCGCGGGCGCAGTTCGCCGAGCGTCTGGAGCAGATGCAGGCGGTGCTGCACAACCAGGACAACCGCGAACACGACATCCTCGACTCCAACGACTACTACCAGTTTCAGGGCGGCATGCTCGCGGCGGTGGAAACCCTGCGCGGCGCCAAGGTGGCCAGCTACCACGGCGACAACAGCCAGCCGGATACCCCGCGCATCCGCACCTTGAAGGAAGAGCTCAACCGCGTGGTGCGCGCCCGCGCGGCCAACCCCAAGTGGATCGAGGGCATGAAGCGCCACGGCTACAAAGGCGCGTTCGAGTTAGCGGCGACCATCGACTATCTGTTCGCCTTCGACGCCACCAGCGAACTGGTCGACGACCACCAGTACGCGCTGCTCACCGATGCCTATCTGCTCGACAAAAGCACCCGCGACTTTATCCAGCAGCACAACCCTGGCGCCCTACAGGACATCATCGAACGCTTGCTCGAAGCCCAACAGAGGGGCCTCTGGCAGGAGCCGGGCGAGTACCGCGAGACCCTGGAAAACCTGCTGATCGACAGCGAAGAGTCTTAAAAAACCTCGCGGCTAAAGCCCCTCCCACGGAGCAGCTAGTTCTGTGGGAGGGGCTTTAGCCGCGAACCGGTTGGGTTAAACCAGATCGCGCATGCGTACGGCGGCGTTGACCAGCATGCGTTCGGTGCCGTCCCAGCCGAGGCAAGCATCGGTGATCGACACGCCGTAGCGCAGTTCGCCGCCGAGGCTTTGCGCACCATCGAACAAGTGGCTTTCGATCATCACCGCGCGCAGGGCCGTGTCGCCGGCCAGGCGTTGATCGAGCATGCTGCGTAGCACCTCGGGCTGGCGCAGTGGGTTTTTGCCGCTGTTGGCGTGGCTGCAGTCGACCATGATCCGTGGCGTTATGCCTTGGCGCTCCAGCTCGGCGCGCGCGGTGGCGATGCTGGCAGCGTCGTAGTTCGGCCCGCCATGGCCGCCGCGCAGCACTAGATGGGTGTCCGGGTTGCCGTGGGTCTGTACCAGCGCCGGGCGGCCGTGACCATCGACGCCGAAGTGCTGATGGGCATACGCCGCGGAGCGCATGGCGTCGCAGGCGATACCGAGGCTGCCATCGGTGCCGTTCTTGAAGCCCACTGGCATCTCAAGGCCGCTGACCAGCTCGCGGTGTACTTGGGATTCGCTGGTGCGTGCGCCAATCGCCGCCCAGCCGAGCAGGTCGTCGAAGTAGCCGGCCACCAGCGGTTGCAGAATTTCACTGGCCAGCGGTAGGCCCAGTTCCAGCAGGCGCAGCATCAGCTGCCGCGAGCGCCGCAATCCTTCAGTCATGTCGCCGCTGCCATCCAGCCCCGGGTCGTACACCAGCCCCTTCCAGCCCACCGTGGTGCGCGGTTTTTCGACGTAGGCGCGCATCACCAGCAGCAGGCGATCACCTACCCGTTGGCTGAGGGCGGCCAGGCGCTCAGCGTATTCGAGTACGGCGGCATCGTCGTGCAGGGAGCAGGGGCCAACGACTACCAGCAGGCGCGGGTCGTGACCGTCGAGAATGGCGCGGATGGCCTGGCGTTGTTGCTGCACCTGGCGCGCCAGAGCGGCAGAGAGGGGCAGCTGTTCGCGCAACTGGGCGGCGCTGGGCAGTGGCGAGGTCTGGCGGCGGGTCTTTGTTTCGACCAGGTGCAGATCGGCGGATTTAGCGGTGGAGCTGGTGTTAATGGCTACGGACATGCTGGTTTCCTCGGCCGGCGCGGACGTTACCGCGCGCGGCGTGCTAACTGGGGCGATGGGGTGTTCGATTGAGCGGTTGCGCGGCGCAGCCGCTGGTAAATCGCCAGTCGTAGCGGTAATAGGTTTGGTAGGTGATGCAGTTGATATAGGCGGTCATGCTGAAATCCTCTGTGCAAAATATGTGAGCCGGAAAAACAAAACCCCCGGTCGGGAGGCCGACCGGGGGTTTCGAGAAACTGTCTGGTGGCGACCCTGAGTTGCTAGGGCGCCTGTGGGGTATCAGGCGCGCCTATGGCTAAACCAATACCCATAAAAATACGCAGCGGCCGCCATCACAGACGCCTGGGCACGCGCGATGACGATGCAGGCTGCATCGAGGCGAGTGCTGTTCAGGATCAGGGTTGGCGACATGGAAAGCTCCGTTGAATGGTCCTGAAGGTAATTCAGGGGGCGGGGCGATTGCAAGCCCTAGGCGCGCGCTAAAGCGCTTGCCGAGGGTTTTTACTCAGGTGTAGATAATGTTTTTTTCATCCGTTCTGCACTGACGTATGCCGCATTTCGTTCGCTGATGCCTGGGGTTAGCGCCTGAGTTTCGCCACGCGCCCGCCTTGCCCAACCGCCGGCCATAGCAGAACAGCGCAATGGGATTCGACGACCCGCTGTTACAATGCCGGCCTTTGCCCAGCCGGATTGCGCCATGACCGATACCGCCCATTTCCCTCTCGCCGCTGTGGTCGGCGCAGACGACCTGAAACTGGCGCTGTGCCTGGCGGCGATTGATCCGGCGATTGGTGGCGTGCTGATCGAAGGCCCGCGCGGCATGGCTAAATCGACCCTGGCCCGTGGCTTGGCCGACCTGCTGGCCAGTGGCACCTTTGTCACCTTGCCCTTGGGCGCGAGTGAGGAGCGCATCGTCGGTACCCTCGATCTGGATGCTGCGCTGGGCGAGGGCCGCGCGCAGTTTTCCCCCGGCCTGTTGGCCAAGGCCAATGGCGGCGTGCTGTATGTCGATGAGGTCAACCTGCTGCCCGATCACCTGGTTGATCTGCTGCTGGATGCCGCCGCCAGTGGGGTCAACCATATCGAGCGCGACGGCATCTCCCATCGGCACGCCGCGCGCTTTATGTTGATCGGCACCATGAACGCGGAAGAAGGCGAGTTGCGCCCGCAACTGCTGGATCGCTTCGGCCTTAACCTGGCTATGGATGCGCAGCCGCAACCGGCGCAGCGTGCCGAAATTGTCCGCCGCCGCCTGGCCTTCGATGCCGACCCGCAGGCCTTTCTGCAGCGCTGGCAGACCCAGCAGGATGAGCTAAGCGAACGCTGCCAGAGCGCCCGTGCGCGGCTGGCGGCAATTCCGCTGGATGACGCTGCATTGGAGCAAATCAGCCAGCGCTGCTTTGCTGCTGCGGTCGATGGTTTGCGCGCCGATCTGGTCTGGCTGCGCGCGGCTCGGGCCCATGCCGCCTGGCGTGGCGTCGAGCAGATTGCGGCCGAGGATATAGACGCAGTCGCGGACTTTGTTCTGCGCCACCGTCGCCGTCACAATCCGCCGCCAGCCGCGCAGCCGCCACACTCTCAGCCCGAATCTCAGGCAAACAACAGCGCGTCCAGCGAACAGCCACAAGCGCCGCAAGGCGAAGGCCAGTGGGGCGAATTACCCGCCCAAGTGCAAAGCGCAGGCGTTCGGCGTGAACCGCCACGCTGGACAAAAAAGCCCTAAGCATCCGCCCGCGCACAGCCTCAGGCGCGGATGCCCGGGCCGCTCCCGGCACACTCGGCAATGGTCGCCACGGTGCCAGTCGCAGTGGTGCGATAGGTGGTATCGACTGGCCGGCGAGCCTGCTTAAAGGGCGTCCGCGTACTCGACAGGATCTCGTATTGCGCCCGCGCAGCGCCAAGCCGGCTGAACTTTGGCTGGTAATCGTCGATGCCTCAGCCTCGACCCGCCGGCATGGCGCGCTAAGCAAAGCCAAGGGCTTGCTCAGTGAAGTGTTCGAGCAGGCACGCCGGCAACGTGCGCGGCTGGCCTTGCTGCACGCCACCGGCCGCCAGGCGCAATGGTTGTGGCAGGGTCAGAAAGCCTCTCAGGCGTTGCAACAATGGCTCGCCGAGCTGGGCGCAGGCGGCGGTACGCCGTTGCTTGCCGCCTTACAGCAGGCCGCCGACTGGCAGGCGCGGCGGCAGCGCTTACACCCAGGCGAAACTCAGCGGTTGTTGATCATCACCGATGGCCGTCTGCGCGACTGGCCGGCGTTAGCGCCAAGTGTCTGCCCGGCGCTGCTGGTGGACATTGAAAGCGCGCCGATCCGCCTCGGCCGCGCCCGCCAACTGGCCGCTGAGCTGGGCGCCGATTACCGACATATCGATTCGCTGCCGCTGTTAGCTGGCAGCCTGGAGACAGCCTTATGAAAACCCTGTTGATAATCGGCATCGGTGCCGGCGACCCGGACTACCTGACCGTGCAGGCGATCAACGCGCTGAACCGCACGGACGTATTCTTCCTGATGGACAAGGGCAACGCCAAGGACAGCCTGATCGGCCTGCGCAAGACCATCTGCGAGCGCTTTATCCAGGGCCGCGACTACCGCTTTGCCAGCGCCGAGTGCCCGGAGCGGGTGCGCGATGTGCCGGACTATCACGGCAGTGTGGTCGACCTGAATCAGGACAAGCAGCAGGTGTTCGAGGGTATGATTCGCGAGCAGATGAGCGATGGCGAAACCGGGGCTTTCCTGGTCTGGGGCGACCCGGCGCTGTACGACAGCACCCTGCGCATCGTCGAACAGATCGTCGCCAACAGCAGTCAGCAGATCGAATACGAAGTCATCCCCGGCATCACCAGCCTGCAAGCCTTGGCGGCCAAGCATAAGGTCTGCTTTAACAGCATCGGCCAGGCCTTCCAGATCACCCCGGCGCGGCGCCTGGCTGAAGGCGGCTTTCCCGAGGGCGTGGACAGCGTACTGGTGATGCTCGACGCCCAGGACACCTATCAGCGCTTTGTCGACCAGCCCATGCATATCTATTGGGGCGCGTATATCGGCACTCCGGACGAAGTGCTGATCGCCGGCCCGCTAAGCGAAGTCGCCGACACCATCCGCATCCGCCGCGCGCAGCTGCGCGAACAGCATGGCTGGATTATGGATAGTTATTTGCTGCGCAAGCTCGGCGCTTAAACCGGCCGATAAACGCGCCGTCTGTCCTGCATACCAGCAACAACTGGCCGGATCACCCTTGAGGCCGTAAAATCCGCGGCCCTTGTTATCTCGCCACGCCTTACAGGGCATGGCTTTTGGGCCATTTATGAAAGTACAACGTCTACGCACCGATGTCCTGGCTGGGCTGACCACCTCGTTCGCCCTGGTGCCCGAGTGCATCGCCTTCGCCCTGGTCGCCCAGCTCAACCCGCTGATGGGGCTCTACGGCGCCTTTATCATCTGCACCCTGACTGCCCTGTTTGGCGGGCGGCCGGGCATGGTGTCTGGTGCTGCCGGATCGATGGCCGTGGTTATCATCGCGCTGGTGGTGCAACACGGCGCGCAGTACCTGCTCGCTACCGTGTTGCTTGGCGGATTGCTGATGATCGCCTTCGGCCTGCTGCGCCTGGGCAAGCTGATCCGCATGGTGCCGCACTCGGTGATGCTCGGCTTCGTCAACGGCCTGGCGATCATCATTGCCCTGGCCCAACTGGAGCATTTCAAGGAGGGTGAGGCCTGGCTCAGCGGCCATGCGCTATATCTGATGCTCGGGCTGGTGGCGCTGACCATGGCCATCGTCTACCTGCTGCCGCGCCTGACCCGCAGCGTGCCGCCAGCGCTGGTGGCGATTCTCGGTGTGGGCCTGGCGGTTTACCTGCTCGGCCTGCCGACCCACACCCTGGGCGATATGGCGCAGATTGCCGGCGGCCTGCCGGAGTTTGCCTTGCCTCAAGTGCCCTGGACCCTGGAAACCCTGCGCATCATCGCCCCCTACGCGATCTTGATGGCCTTGGTCGGCCTGCTGGAAACCCTGCTGACCCTGAACCTGACCGACGAGATCACCGAGAGCCGTGGCTACCCGGACCGTGAGTGCGTGACCCTGGGCGCGGCCAATATGGCCTCCGGGTTGTTCGGCGGCATGGGCGGCTGCGCGATGATCGGGCAGACCGTGATCAACCTCAGCTCCGGCGGGCGTGGCCGCCTTTCTGGCGTGGTGGCCGGGGTGATGATCCTGCTGTTCGTGCTGTTTCTCTCGCCGCTGATCGAGCGTATCCCGCTGGCTGCGTTGGTTGGGGTGATGTTCGTGGTGTCGCAGCAGACCTTCGCCTGGGCCTCGCTGCGGGTGCTGCACAAGGTGCCGCGCAACGATGTGTTGGTGATCATCGCCGTGACCACCATCACCGTGTTCACCGACCTGGCCACCGCCGTGCTCTGCGGCATCATCATCGCCGCGCTCAACTTCGCCTGGCAGCACGCCCGCGAACTCTACGCCGAGAGCCATCTGCAGGCCGACGGCAGCAAACTCTACAGCCTGCACGGCACGCTGTTCTTCGCCTCGACCACGGCCTTTCTCAACCAGTTCGACCCGGCCAATGACCCGGCCGAGGTCACCCTGGACTGTCGGCACCTGAGCTTTGTCGACTACTCGGCCATCGCCGCGCTAAAAACCCTGCGCGAACGCTACAGCAAAGCCGGCAAACACCTGCGCGTACTGCACCTGTCCGAACGCTGCAAGCAACTGCTTAAACGCTCGGGTACGCATCAGGATTGATGCTCGTAGGATGGGTTGAGCGCAGCGATACCCATCGCTGTGCCCTACCCAATATCTATGTCACGTCAAAATCCCTGATGGGTATCGCTGCGCTCAACCCATCCTACATTTGCTACAGCTGTGGATAACTGCGCGGCGTATACACCCACTCGCCACCCTCGGCGCGCGGGAAGCGGCAGGTTTGGCTGGAGCCGATGATCACCAGGGTGCGCATATCGACCATCTCTGGCGTGAGTTCGCCTAGCGTCAGGCTGCGCAGGGTTTCGCCGGGGCGGCCGATGTCGCGGCCGAGCACCACCAGGGTTTCTGGCGTGCGTTGTTGGCGGATGATCTCCAGCGCACTGCCGAGCTGCCAGGGGCGGGCTTTGGAGATGGGGTTGTAGAAGGCCATCACCAGGTCGGCGGCGGCGGCATGCGCCAGGCGCTTTTCGATAATGGCCCAGGGCTTGAGGTTGTCCGACAGGGAGATCAGGCAGAAGTCATGCCCCAGCGGCGCGCCGGCTTTGGCGGCGGTGGCCAGCGCTGCGGAGACGCCGGGGAATATCTGTAGATCGACGCGCTGCCATTCGGCTTTGGTGGATTCGTGCAGGGCTTCCAGCACGGCGGCGGCCATGGCGAATACACCCGGGTCGCCGGACGACACCACCACCACGCGTCGGCCGCTGGCGGCCAGCTCGAAGGCATGCCTGGCGCGCTGCATTTCTTCACGGTTATCGGTGCAGTGGCGCACCTGCTCCGGGCGCAGCGGGCCGGCCATATTGATATAGGTTTCGTAGCCGAGCAGGTCCTGGGCTTCATCCAGCGCCTGACGCGCGGCGGGCACCATAAATTCAGCGGCACCAGGGCCGAGACCGATTACCGTCAGACGACCACGCGGGCGGCCAAGCTGGTTGGCGTCGATGGGTGCAGCGGCCAGCAGCAGGCGCAGGTTGGCGTGCTGGCTGTGTAGCGGCGGCAATTGCGTAGCGTCGTCGATAAAGCGCAGCGGCAGCTTGAGCTGCGTGGCGGCGGCGTGCAGTTCGGTTTTGGCCATCAGTTCCGGCGCGGCCAGCAGGCAGGCCAGGCTGTGCGGCGCCAGGTTGCTGGCATGCAGCGCCTGCTGCAGCTCGTTAAGCAAATCGGCGCTGGCGCGTTCGATCCACACTGCGACTTGTTGCGGGTGAATCAATAGCTCATCAACGTTGGCGGCGCGACTGTGCGGGCTGATATGGATCACCCGGTCAGCGCTGTTATCCATAGGCAGTTTGGCCTGGGTCAGCCAGGGCGCGTCGCCTTCAATACGCACGGCCTGACCGCTGAGCAGGTCGCTGACAAAGCCTTTGCCCTGTTCCAGATCGGCCAATACATAACCGGCTGGCGGCTCCAGCAGGCAGGTACCAAAGCGCAGTTCGCCGCTGGTGGTGATCGCCGCGCTGACCTCTAGGTGTGCCGCAACTTCGCGCGCCATCCGGTTGACCCCGCCCAGCCCGCCGAGCAGCGGCACTACGGCGCTGCCATCTTCGGCCACGGCCAGCACCGGTGGTTCGCGGTCCTTCTCGCCGAGCACGGCAGCCAGACTGCGGATGACGATGCCGGCGGCGCACAGGGCGATGATCGGCGTGCCGTCGCGATATAGCGTGCGCAGGTTGTCGCCGAAGTCTTCATACAGCCGCTCGACATCCGCCACTCGACCGCTCAGGCCGTGAATCTGCGCCTGTGGATAAAGCACCTGGATACGCCGCGCGCAGGGCAGGGCGGAGGGGCCGAGGATGATGATGGCGGGAGCGGCGGTCATAAGGTGTTCCATAGTGGGCGGGGCGCGGTGGGCGGATCAACCGCGCCATTTCTCGCCGGGAATGACGATCATCGAGAAGTACGGCGAGGACATCGCTTCCACCTCGTCCAGCGGCACGATGCGTTGGTTGCCCATGGTCGCGCGCTCAACGTAATGCGCGCGCTGGTCGATGCCCAGCTCCTGCAACACGCGGCGGACTTTCTCGAAGTTGCGCCCGAGCTTCATCACCACGGAGGCTTCGGCATCGCGCAGGCGCTGCTTGAGTTCATCTTCTGGCAGCACGCCGGAGAGCACGCTCAAGCTCTGGTTGCGGTATACCAGCGGGGTGCCGAGCACCGAGGCGCAGCCGAGCATGGAGCACACGCCGGGCACCACTTCCACGTCGTACTGGCCGGCCAAACGGTCGTGCAGATACATGTAGGAGCCGTAGAAGAACGGGTCGCCTTCACAGATCACCGCTACGTCGTGGCCAGCATCCAGTCGTGCAGCGATTTGCACGGCGCAGGTGTCGTAGAAGTCGCTGATCACATCCTCATAGCTTAGCGGCGCGGCGAGCTTTTCTGTGGTCACCGGGTAGACCAGCGGCAGGCGCTGCTGGGAGTCGGTCAGGTGCGCTTCGATAATGCCGAAGGCGTTGCCGCCCTGACCGACGTTGGCTTTGGCCTTGGCCACAAAGTAGCCAATCACCGCTGCCGATTGCAGCAGGCGCAGGGCCTTGAGGGTGATCAGCTCGGGGTCGCCGGGGCCGACGCCGATGCCTAGCAGGCGGCCTTTTTGTACGCTCATCACTCCACCTCCGTGGCCAGGGCGTTGACCGCCGCTACCGCCATGGCGCTACCGCCACGGCGGCCGCGCACGATCACATAGGGCACGCCGCGGCTGTCGGCGGCCAGGGCGTCCTTGGATTCTGCCGCGCCGATAAAGCCCACCGGCATACCGATGATCAACGCCGGTTTTGGCGCGCCGGCATCGAGCATTTCCAGCAGGTAGAACAGTGCGGTGGGGGCGTTGCCGATCACCACCACGCTGCCTTCCAGGTGCTCGCGCCAATGTTCCAAGGCGACGGCCGAACGGGTATTGCCGAGTGCGCGTGCTTGCTCAATCACACCGTCGTTATGCAGGGTGCAGATCACCGGGTTGTTGGCGGCCAGGCGCGGGCGGGTGATGCCTTCGGCGACCATCCGCGCATCGCAGAGAATCGCCGCACCCTTGGCCAGCGCGGCGCGGCCGGCGGCCCCGGCACCGGGGGAGAAGCGCAGGTCCTGCACCACATCGACCATGCCGCAGGCGTGGATGACGCGCACGGCGAGCTTTTCCAGATCGGCCGGGATGTTGCTGAGGTCCGCCTCGGCGCGGATGGTGGCGAAGGACTGGCGGTAGATTTCCTGGCCGTCGCGGATGTACTCAAGCATCGCTGTTTCCTGTTGCGCAGTGGGCGGCGAACCAGTCGCCGGCCTCGTCGATAGTCATGGCGCTGGCCAGCAGCTGGCCGAAACCGGCCACCTCGGACGTGCGTTGATAGAGCTGGTAATGCCCGGCGCTGCTGGCCAGCAAGGTAAAGGGCGCGGTATGCGCGGCGGCGCAGGAGCGCGTGCAGGCGCTGAGATGCACCTGCGGCCGCGCTGTGCTGGCGCGCAGGCGCTTGGCGAGCAGCAAGGCGTCGGCTTTGCTGTCGGCCAGGCCCTTGGCGCAGGCGGCTGAGCCGGTGCAGGCGATCAGATTGCTAAGTGGTTCCTGCGCATCGATCAGCAGGCCCAGTTCGGCCAGTTTGTGCAGCAGGTAGTCTGCCGATTGCTCGGGGATATTTGGTAGCAGCAGACCCTGCCAGGGTGTCAGGCGCAGGCTGGCATCGCCAAATTGCTCGGCCAGATCCGCCAGGGCGTTGAGTTGCGAAGCATCGATTCGGCCCAGACGCGCGCTGGCAGCGACCATGCACAGGCCCGCCTGCTGCTGCGGATAAATGCCGATTGCCGCACCCTGGCTGACGGGTGTGCGCGGCCAATCGGTCGGAGCCGTTTGCACGCTAAAGGGCAGACGCGCTTGCAGCTGTTGCAGCAGCTGGCTGGGCGTCATCACACCGAGCAACTGGCGCATCCGGCTGTGTTCGCTCCCAGCCAGATTGAGGAACAGCCTGAGCAGTTGCTCCACCAGCGGCACGGCTTGCTCAATGTCGACCACACCCAGTGGCTTGTCAGTCGGGCAGCCAGCCAGGCCAAAGGCCAGTCGAGCTGGCGAGCCGGACAGGGCGCTAAGCCAGATATCGTGGGGGTGTTGCAGCATCGTCAGGGCTTCGCCGCCGTCGAGCTGAATGGCGAATTTGGCCGAAAGCGCATGCAGTGCTGGGGTGTTTTGCAGCAGATCGAGCAGCGTGGCGGCCAGCGGCCGGGTGTCGAGCAGGGCATGCGGGTCAAGGCCGGCGGCGGGGCTGAGCAGCAAGTTGCGCACATCATCCGCTGCCGGGTTGCTGGGGCCGAGACCGGCAGCGAGCAGGCGCTCGATCAACTCGGCCTGCTGACCAGCCAACACGCCACGAATCTGCAGATTGCTGCGGTTGGTCAGCTCCAGCACACCGCTGGCGCAGCGTTCGGCCGCCTCGGCGATGGCGCGTGCCTGTTTGCTGCTGAGTACGCCGCCGGCCAGCTTGACCCGACAGATACCACCGTCCAGCGCCTGAACGATACGCAGCAGGCCGGGGCACGCGCTGGGGCGTGGTAGTGACGGATCTATGGTGGTGGAATGGTCGCGCAACGGATTCACCAACAACAAAGACGCGGCGACCGAACCAGCAGAGTTCACCCTGGCACAGGGGAACTCAATGGCATCGGTACACCCCGCCCGATGTTGGCACTCGCGACTAGCGTCGTCGGCAGGTCTCCTGGCTGACAGGTCATCATCTGCCGCGGCCTTCCCAGTTTCCCAGTGGCGCAGTTGCGGCAGACTCGCTGTTTACAGTTGCGGGGGCAGCCACGGTTTAACCGTGTTCCCTCTTAGGCCCGTTAGGGCACCGACGAAGGCTGTATTATGCCCGCTTTGTCTAACGCGCAGACACCCTTGCTCGTCAGGCGGGTACAGAGGAGTGGCTATGACGGCCTGGTTAACCCTGGTTGGGATCGGTGAAGACGGCTACGCCGGCCTGGGTGAGGCGGCGCGCCAGGCGCTGAGCGAGGCGCAGTGCATTGTCGGCGCGGCGCGGCAACTGGCGCTGTTGCCGGCCGCGTTACCGGGGCAGCACGAGCTGTGGCCCAGCCCATTCAGCCTAGAGCCGCTGCTGGCGCGACGCGGTACGCCAGTCTGTGTGCTGGCTAGCGGTGATCCGCTGTTTTATGGGGTTGGCGCGAGCCTGGCGCGGCAGTTGCCGGCTGAAGAGCTGCGGGTGTTCTCGTCGCCTTCGTCAGTGTCCCTGGCCGCCGCCCGCATGGGTTGGCCGCTGCAGGAGGTGACGGTGCTGTCGCTGGTGGCGCGGCCGTTGGCGGCGCTGCAGGCGCAGATTTTCCCCGGCGCGCGGCTGCTGCTGTTGAGCAATGACGGCGACAGCCCGGCGGCGGTGGCCGAATTGCTGCGTGCGCGCGGTTTTGGCCCCAGCCGGCTGACCGTACTGGAACACCTGGGCGGCGCTCAGGAACGGCGCATCGACGGCTTGGCTAGTGACTGGGTGCAGGTGCGGGTGGCTGACCTCAATCTGCTGGCGGTTGACTGTGTGGCGGGCGCCGAGGCGCGTTTGCTGCCGCTGACGCCGGGTTTGCTGGATGACGCTTATCAGCACGACGGCCAGCTGACCAAGCGCGATGTACGCGCGATCACCCTGGCGCGTTTGGCTCCAAAACCCGGCGAACTGCTTTGGGATGTTGGCGCCGGCTGCGGCTCCATCGGCATCGAGTGGATGCGCACACACCCCAGCTGCCTGGCCATCGCCATTGAGGCCGACGCTGGGCGTCAGGCGCATATCCAGCACAACCGCGACGCCCTTGGCGTGCCCGGCCTGCAACTGGTCGCCGGTCGCGCGCCCGAAGCATTGGCTGATTTGGCCGCGCCGGATGCGATTTTTATCGGTGGCGGGGTGACCATTCCCGGCATGCTGGAGCAGTGCTGGGCCAACCTGAAACCGGGCGGTCGGCTGGTGGCTAATGCCGTCACCCTGCAAAGCGAAGCGGCGTTGGTGGCCTGGCGTGAGCAGGTGGGCGGTGAGCTGACCCGCATCAGCGTGGCCCAGGCGCAGCCGCTGGGCGGTTTCGACACCTGGCGCAGCGCCCTGCCGATCACTCTGCTGCAAGTACGCAAGCCGTGAGCCCGCGCATTCTGCTGCTCGGCGGCACCACCGAGGCCTTGCGTTTGGCGCGCCGCCTTG
Organism: Pseudomonas sp. MIL19; assembly: GCF_028680365.1. Classification (NCBI taxonomy): domain Bacteria; kingdom Pseudomonadati; phylum Pseudomonadota; class Gammaproteobacteria; order Pseudomonadales; family Pseudomonadaceae; genus Pseudomonas; species Pseudomonas sp. MIL19. Next base: position 60,201 of record NZ_JAPPVG010000017.1, read on the forward strand.
GCCCTGAAAGCATCTACAGCCTGGCGGGTTTGGGCCGGGTGCCGGATGACTTGCCCTGCCAGGTGCGCGTTGGCGGCTTTGGCGGGGCCGAAGGCTTGGCGGCGTTTATCCGCGAGCAGGGCATCGAGTTGCTGCTGGACCTGACTCACCCTTATGCCGCGCAGATCAGCGCCAATGCTGCCCGTGCTGCAGAGCTGAGCGGCGTTGCCTGCTGGGCGCTGCGTCGCCCCGGTTGGCAGGCTGGCGCTGGTGATGATTGGCGTGAGGTGGACGACTGGGCTGAGCTGGTAGCTGCGTTAGAACATTTCCAGCGCCCGCTGTTTACCCTCGGCCGTGAGCCGTTGGAGCACCTGCACGAGATTCCCCTGCACCAGCACTGGACCGTTCGCTGTCTGACGGCGCAACAAGCGGTGCCGCGTGCGGAAATCATCGGCGCGCGCGGGCCGTTCGCGCTGGACGAGGAGCGCGCGCTGTTCGCTCGCCTGGGGACTGATGTGCTGATCAGCAAGAACAGCGGCAGCGCGTCCACCGAGCCGAAGTTACAGGTGGCGCGCGAACTGGGTTTGCCGGTGCTGTTGCTGCGCCGGCCCGAGTTGCCAGCGGTAGAGCGCGAGTTTGCCCAGTTGGAGGACCTGTGGGGTGCGCTTCAGCGGCGCCTGGTTTGAGCCGTCATCGCGGCTAAAGCCCCTCCCACGTCGGGTACACAGCTCCGTTGCTACAACCCGAAATCGCCCGGATGGCCTCTGCGCTATGGCGGACTGCTAGACTGCCGGCCCTTTTGAGGAGGTCGCGATGAACCCCACTCCATACGCCCACGTGTTGTTTATCGGTCCCGGTCTTAGCCGTGGCGCGTCGGCTGAGCGTTTGCAGCAGCGGCTTGCTGCGCTGTTGGGCGAGGCGCACCTGCATGACAGCGAACAGGATCTGCAGCCGTTCTGGCAGGCGCTGGATGAGTTGCCGCGGCCATTACTTGTGGTGGATTTAGAGCCGCGTGCCGATGCTGCCCACCGTGACTGGCTACGTGAGCAGATCGCCGAACGCACTGATGGCGCGTCGGTGTTTGTGGTCTGCACGGCGATGGAAGACGCCTGGCTCGACGGCCTGGCCGCGCTGCTTGAGCGCACGCAACTGCACTTGGCCTGCAGCGATGTAGCCGCCGTGCCGGCGCAGCACGCCTGGTCGCAGATTCCGCCGCACGCCCAGCGCCTACTGCTGTGCAACGGCCCGCGCTGCACGCGTAAGGGCGCGCTGGGCCTGTGGAAAACCCTGCGTCAGCGCCTCAAGGCCGCCGGCAAGCTGGAGTGCGAGGGCGGTGTGCATATCACCCGCAGTCAATGCCAGTTCCCTTGCGACGGGGGGCCGACCGCGAGCCTTTATCCACAGGGCGAGTGGTTCGGTATCCGTGACGAGGCGGCGGTGATCCGCCTGGTCGACGAGCGCCTGGTGGCCGGCCGCGCGGTACCCGAGTTGCGCATCGATCAGGATTGAGTGCGCGGACTTTATCGACGGCTATTTAGTGGCGGCCCAGGCTGCGCCGCTGAGTGAGCTGGCGCGGCTGGAGTGGGCGTTTACCTTGGCGTTTGATGCCATCTACGTTGCGCCCTTGAGCCTGGCGGCCGATGAAACCACGGCGTTGCAGGGCATGATCGAGCAGGGTTGGCGCTTTGCGGAGCTGTGCGGCGAGTTGGCTCATCTGGGCGAGCAGGCGCCGATACAGGCCGTGAGCTGGTTACGCCAGTGGTTGAGCGACGGTTTGCTGCAAGCCGGGGCCGAATAGTTTTCTCGCTGGAAGCGCTATCCTGACAACGGAGTCACCTGAACTAACCTTTTCATTGGTGTGAAAAGAGGAGGTTCCTATGCCTACGTACCTACCGTCTGCGCTGCGTGATCTGCAACTGCCCTTGCGGGTGCGCTTATGGGATGGCCAGCAACTGGATCTAGGTCCGCAGCCGCTAGTCACGCTGGTTGTAAAAGACCCTAAGCTGATGACGCAACTCGCTCATCCAAGCCTTGATCTGCTGGGCGGCGCCTACGTTGAAGGCCGGCTGGCGCTGGAAGGTTCGATCAGCGAGGCCATTGAAGTGTGCGATGCGTTGAGCCAGGCGCTGCTGGGCGATGAGCCTGCTCGGCATAGCGTCAGAGCGGCCCATGACAAGCGCACTGACGCTGAGTCGATTCACTACCACTATGACCTCTCCAACGACTTCTATGCGCTGTGGCTGGACCCTGAAATGGTCTATTCCTGTGCTTACTTCGAAACCGGCGAGGAAACGCTCGAACAGGCGCAAATCGCCAAACTCCGCCACCTGTGCCGTAAGTTACGCTTGCAGCCGGGGGATAAATTGCTGGATGTCGGCTGCGGTTGGGGTGGCCTGGCGCGCTTCGCTGCCCGTGAATACGGGGCGCAAGTATTCGGCATTACCCTTAGCCGTGAACAACTGCACTGGGCGCGCCAGCGGGTAATCGAGCAGGGGCTGGGCGCGAAGGTGACGCTTGAGTTGATGGACTACCGCGACCTGCCGCAGGACGGCCGTTTCGACAAAGTGGTGAGTGTCGGTATGTTCGAGCATGTTGGTCACGCCAATTTGCCGCTGTATTGCCAGCGCCTGTTCGGGGCGGTGAAGCCCGCTGGCTTGGTGATGAACCATGGCATTACGGCCAAATACACCGATGGTCGTCCGGTGGCGCGCGGTGCCGGTGACTTCATCGGGCGCTACGTCTTCCCCAATGGTGAGCTTCCCCACCTGGCCAGCGTGACCTGCTGCCTGAGCGACGCCGGCCTGGAAGTGGTCGACGTGGAAAACCTGCGTCTGCATTACGCGCGCACCTTGGCGTTTTGGAGTACTCGCCTGGAGGCGCAACTGGCGCAGGCGGCGCAGATGGTGCCAGAGCAGGTCTTGCGCATCTGGCGCTTGTATCTGGCGGGTTGTGCCTATGGTTTCAGCCGTGGCTGGATGGCCCTACACCAGGTTCTGGCAGTTAAACCCCGCGCCGATGGCAGCCACGACCTGCCATTGAGCCGTGCTGATCTATACCGTCAGTGAACGCCGCCCGCGCCGGCAGACCTAACCGCTGGCGGTGGCTTTGTTACCATGCCGGCTCTGCCTCATTGCGAGCCGTACATGCCTGCCTTTTTGCTGCGTTACCGCGTTGCCCTGATTGTCTTGCTGATCCTGCTGGGTTTGCTGGCGAGCATCTGGCTGGCCGGGCGTTATGCCGAGCAGCGTGCCTGGCAGGAGCGCAGCCTGGAGGCGCGCGGGCAGTTGCAGCTGTATGCGCAGTCGATCCACACCCTGGTCGAGCGCTTTCGCTCGGTGCCCGAGGTGCTGGCGCTGGACAGCGATATCAAGTCGCTGCTGCGTGCCCCGGATGACCGTTTGCTGCGCCGCAAACTCAACGAGCGTCTGGAGCAGCTCAATAGCGCCGCCGGCTCCAATGTGTTGTATCTGCTCAATACCCAGGGCGAAACGCTGGTGGCCAGTAACTGGCGCGACTGGAGCAGTTTTGTCGGCAACAACTACGCGTTTCGCCCGTATTTTCAGGATGCTGTGCGCCAGTCCTCCGGGCGTTATTTCGCGGTGGGCGTGACCACCGGCATCCCCGGTTATTTCCTTTCCCATGCGGTGCGTAATGAGCAGGGCGTGGTGCTCGGTGTGCTGGTGGTCAAGCTGGAGCTGGAAGAACTGCAGCGCGAATGGGTCAGCCAGCCGGGCGTGTTGCTGGTGGCCGACAGCTACTCGGTGGTGATCCTCAGCAACCGCCCGGCCTGGCGCTTTCTTGCCCTTGATGGGGTGAGCGAGCAAGCCCGCGCCGAGTTGGTGGAAGTGCGCAAATACGCCGAACAGGCGCTGAAGCCGTTAAGCAGTAAGTTGCGCCGGCAGATTGATAGCGATAGCCAATGGCGTTGGGTCGAAGGCCCGGATGGCCCGCGCGATTACCTCTGGCAGCGTCAGGCCCTCGGTGACGAAGGCTGGACCCTGCACCTGCTGCACGAGCCGAAAAGCCTGGTCAACAGTGTGCGCAGCTACCGCCTGGCCGCCGCCGGGGTGTGGATGACCCTGGCCTTTCTGCTGCTCTACCTGGCCCAGCGGCGCAAGAACCAGCGGTTGCAAGCGGGCATCCGTGAGCGCCTGGAGCGTGAGGTGGCGCTGCGCACCGCCGAATTGCGCCAAGCCCAGGAAGGCCTGGTGCATGCGGCGAAGATGGCCGCACTGGGGCAGATGTCCGCGGCCATGGCCCATGAAATCAACCAGCCGCTGACCGCCATGCAGATGCAGCTGGGCAGCTTGCGCCTGCTGCTCGACAGCGGCCGCCAGGACGATGTGCGTGAAGGCTTGCAGCGTATCGATGGCTTGCTGCAACGCATCGCCGGCCTTACCGGCCACCTGAAAACCTTCGCGCGCAAAAGCCCGGCCGGCCTCAGCGAACGGCTGCGCCTGAGTGATGTATTGGAGCAGGCGTTGCAACTGCTGGCGCCGCGCCTGCGCAGCGAGCAAGTACAGCTGCACAGTGAGATCGACACCGATGCGCGGGTGTTAGGTGATGCGATTCGCCTGGAGCAGGTGCTGCTCAATCTGCTCAACAACGCCCTGGATGCCATGGCATCTGTCGAGTCGCGGCAGCTGCATATCCGTATCGAGCAGCGGGACGGGCAGTGCCTGCTGAGCATCGCCGACAGCGGCGGCGGGATTGCCGCGGATGTGCTCGCGCATGTCTTCGAGCCATTCTTCACCACCAAGCCGGTGGGCAGCGGGTTGGGCCTCGGTTTGGCGGTGTCTTACGGCATTGTGCGCGAGCTGGGCGGCAGCCTGGAGGCGGCCAATGGCGAGCAGGGCGCGGTGTTTACCCTGCGCCTGCCGGCTGCGCCCAATGCGCGAGAGCTGGTAAATCGCTAGGGTGGGTTTGCGGCGCGGATAGGTGCTCGTTTAGCGCGCGCAATGCTCGTGCGCCTCGTAACCCACCAGACGATGGCGCGTGTGACGCAGCCGGTGGGTTTGCCGCCCCAGGCCCGGTGCAGAGCCGGGCAATCGCGACAGTCGGCTAACCCACCCTACGGGTTGTATTCAAGTGTGTGGTTTTACGGCGCTCATCCACCCTACACTGCCGCCGATTGATCAGGAGGGGATATGACTGGGCAGGTAATAGTCGTCGATGATGAAGTGGCGATCCGCGAGGCGGTGCAGCAGTGGCTGGAGCTGTCTGGTTTCAGCGTGCACAGCTGTGCGACGGCGCAGGCTGCGTTGGCGTTGGTCGACCGTGATTACCCCGGGATCATCATCAGCGATGTGCGCATGCCCGGCACCGATGGCCTGCAGCTGCTCGACAGCGTGCTGGAGCGCGACCGTGAGCTGCCGGTGATTCTGATCACCGGGCATGGCGACGTGCCGATGGCGGTACAGGCGCTGCGCCAGGGCGCGTACGACTTTATCGAAAAGCCGTTTACCCCGGAGCGTCTGCTCGACAGCGTGCGCCGCGCGTTGGACAAGCGCCGCCTGGTCTGCGAGAACCGCCAGCTGCGCCAGCAGTTTGCCCTCAAGGACCATATTGAGGCGCAGCTACTCGGCGTCTCGCGGCCGATGGAGACCCTGCGTCGGCAGATCCTCGAACTGGCCGGCACCTCGGTGAATATCCTCCTTCGCGGCGACACCGGCAGCGGCAAGGAGCGGGTTGCGCGCTGCCTACATGATTTCAGCAACCGCGCCGGCAAGCCGTTTGTCGCGCTGAACTGCGCGGCGATTCCCGAGCACCTGTTTGAGAGTGAGTTGTTCGGCCATGAAAGCGGCGCGTTTACCGGCGCCCAGGGCAAGCGCATCGGCCGTATCGAACATGCCGACGGCGGCACGCTGTTTCTCGATGAGGTGGAAAGCCTGCCGCTGGCGCAGCAGGTCAAACTGCTGCGCGTGTTGCAGGAAAAAACCCTGGAGCGCCTGGGCTCCAACCGCAGCATCCAGGTCGACCTGCGGGTGATCAGCGCGGTCAAGCCGGACCTGCTCGATGAGGTCAAAGCCGGGCGCTTCCGTGAGGATTTGTACTACCGCCTGAACGTCGCCACCTTGCGTATTCCGCCGCTGCGCGAACGCCGCGAGGACATTCCGTTGCTGTTTGAGCACTTCGCCCATCAGGCTGCGCAACGCCATGGCCGTGAAACCCCGGCCCTGGCACCCGCCGAATTGACCCGCCTGCTCGCGCATGACTGGCCGGGCAACGTACGTGAACTGATCAACGCCGCCGAGCGTCACGCCCTGGGCATCAGTGGCGGGGTAGAGCCTACGGACGCGCTGCCGGTGCAGTCGTTGGCCGAGCAGATGGAAACCTTCGAGGCGCAATGCCTGCACCGTGCCCTGCAGCACTGCCAGGGCAATATCGCCGAGGTCATGGCGCTGCTGCAGCTGCCACGCCGCACCCTCAACGAAAAGATGCAGCGCCATGGCCTGCTGCGCAGCAGCTATCGACCCGCCGGGAGCAGCGACGAGGATTGATAGGCCGTTGCCTGTAGTCAGGATGTAGGGCGGTTGACGCATCACCCTGAGACATCGTCGGCGGAATTTCGCTTATCCAGGTTTTTGTAGTGGCGGATTTCCGCTTGTTATCACGGCTAGGTTGGCCGTGCCGCGCAATGTAACCGCTCTAGCGCGGGCTTTCCTTTCGCTGGCACGGCATCTGCTATAGCTCTTGCCAGCCGCGCACTCGAATGCGCTGGCACTCATAAGAAAGGCAAGAGATGAACCCTATGAACTGCCACGTTAAATCTGCACGTCCAGCTTCCCCGGCAGCACCATCCTCTCTCTTGTGCACGCGACCCCGGTCGTGTGCAGGCATTGCCTCTTTCCGTCACTCTGCGAACCCAGGCTCTGCACGGCCCTAGTGCCCTATAGCGTCTACAGTGAAAACCTCTGCATAAAGCCATAACAACGACGGAGTTTCTTCCATGCGAATGACCAAACGTTTTAGCCTATTTGCTGCTGCCGCAGCCTTTACCGCGAGCACCGCCGTACTCGCCGCACCGACCTTTATCAATATCCTTACCGGTGGCACCAGTGGTGTGTACTACCCGATTGGTGTGGGCCTGTCGCAGCTGTACAGCAACGGCATCGAAGGCTCCAAGACCTCGGTACAGGCGACCAAAGCCTCGGTGGAAAACCTCAACCTGCTGCAAGCCGGTCGTGGTGAGCTGGCGCTGGCCCTGGGTGATTCCGTGGCTGATGCCTGGAATGGTGTGGAAGAGGCTGGCTTCAAGGCGCCGCTGAAAAAACTGCGAGCGATTGCCGGCACTTACCCGAACTACATCCAGATCGTCGCCAGCAAGGAGTCCGGGATCAAGACCCTGGCTGACCTCAAGGGCAAGACCATCTCCGTCGGTGCACCGAAGTCCGGCACCGAGCTCAATGCTCGCGCCATCTTCAAGGCCGCCGGCCTGAGCTATGACGACATGGCCAAGGTTGAATTCCTTCCATATGCCGAGTCGGTTGAGCTGATCAAGAACCGTCAGCTGGATGCCACCCTGCAGTCTTCTGGCCTGGGCATGGCGGCTATTCGTGACCTGGCGGCCACTCTGCCAATCACCTTTGTCTCGGTACCGGCTGACGTGACCGCCAAGATCGGCAACGCGGCTTACCAGCCCGCGTCGATCCCAGCCGGCACCTATGACGGTCAGGATGCCGATGTGCCGACTGTAGCCATCACCAATATCCTGGTGAGCCATGAGGATGTGTCCGAAGAAGTGGCCTATCAGATGACCAAGCTGATGTTCGACAACCTGGAGCGTCTGGGTAACGCCCATTCCGCGGCCAAGGACATCAAGCTGGAAACGGCTGCGAAGAACCTGCCGATCCCGCTGCACCCAGGTGCTGAGCGCTTCTACAAAGAAGCCGGCGCGCTGTAAGGCTGTTGAAGGGTTGGCTGGGTAGGATGGGTCGGGCCGCGCAGGTTGAGCAACGCGATACCCATGCTGCACGGCTCAAGTCTGGAGAGACGCTTCAGCAACGTTTGATGGGTTACGCCGCTGCGCGGCTAACCCATCCTACCCAGGCTTCACTTTCAGTAGAGTTGTGAATAAAACCGCTGTGCGCGTCACGGCAAGTTTTGTTGGCGACTCTGTGCGATTGATGTTGTAACGAGGGCATCCGCCTCATGAGTGAGCAAAACCAAGGCCTTGCTGCCAACCCCGGCGATTGGCCAAAAGCGCTGTTTTATGTCGCGCTGCTGTTCTCCATTTTCCAGATCATCACCGCCGCCTTTCACCCGGTGTCGAGCCAGATTCTGCGTGCAATCCACGTGGGCTTTCTGTTGATGGTGGTGTTTCTCTGCTTTCCGCTGCGCGGCAAGGGTCAGCCCTGGCAGCCGATGGCTTGGCTATTGGGCCTGGCCGGCATGGCCACGGCGGCCTACCAGTGGTATTTCGAAGCCGATCTGATCCAGCGTTCCGGTGATTTGACCCAGAGCGATATGGCCATCGGCCTGCTGTTGATCGTCTTGGTCTTCGAGGCCGCGCGCCGTGTTATGGGCATCGCGCTGCCGCTGATCTGCGCACTGTTTCTGGTCTACGGCCTGTTCGGCCAGTACCTGCCGGGCGACCTGATGCACCGCGGTTATGACCTTGATCAGATCGTTAACCAACTGTCCTTCGGCACCGAAGGGCTGTACGGCACGCCGACCTATGTTTCGGCGACCTACATCTTCCTGTTTATCCTGTTTGGTGCGTTTCTCGAACAGGCCGGGATGATCAAGCTGTTCACCGATTTCGCCATGGGTCTGTTCGGCCACAAGCTCGGTGGCCCGGCCAAGGTCTCGGTGGTGTCGTCGGCACTGATGGGCACCATCACTGGATCGGGCGTGGCCAACGTGGTCACCACCGGCCAGTTCACCATCCCGCTGATGAAGCGCTTCGGCTACAAGCCGGCGTTTGCTGGTGGCGTTGAGGCGACGTCCTCGATGGGCAGCCAGATCATGCCGCCGATCATGGGCGCGGTAGCGTTCATCATGGCCGAGACCATCAACGTGCCGTTTTTTGAAGTAGCTAAGGCGGCGTTAGTACCGGCCTTGCTGTACTTCGGCTCGGTGTTCTGGATGGTCCATCTGGAAGCCAAACGCGCCAACCTGCGCGGGCTACCGAAGGACCAGTGCCCGAACCCTTGGGCGGCGATCAAGCAGCGCTGGTACCTGCTGATTCCGCTGCTGATTCTGATCTACCTGCTGTTCTCCGGGCGCACGCCGCTGTTCTCCGGGATGGTTGGTCTGGCGCTGACGGCCATCGTGATTCTCGGCTCGGCAATCATCCTGCGGGTGTCGTCCAAGGTCATGCGTTTTGCCTTCTGGATCGCCCTCGGCGTGCTCTGCGCCGGATTCTTCCAGCTGGGCATCGGCGTGGTGTTTGGCGTAGTGGCGCTGTTGGTGGCGATCTGCTGGTTTATCAAGGGCGGCCGCGACACCCTGACCATCTGCCTGCATGCGCTGGTGGAAGGTGCACGGCATGCGGTGCCAGTGGGCATTGCCTGCGCCCTGGTCGGGGTAATCATTGGCGTGGTCTCCCTGACGGGCGTGGCGTCGACCTTTGCCGGTTACATTCTGGCGATTGGTCAGGATAACCTGTTCCTCTCGCTGATCCTCACCATGCTCACCTGCCTGGTATTGGGCATGGGCATTCCGACCATTCCCAACTACATCATCACCAGCTCGATTGCCGCGCCAGCACTGCTGGAGCTGGGTGTGCCGCTGATTGTCTCGCACATGTTCGTGTTCTATTTCGGCATCATGGCCGACCTCACGCCGCCGGTGGCGCTGGCCTGTTTCGCAGCCGCACCGATCGCCAAGGAAAGCGGCCTGAAGATCAGCCTATGGGCGATTCGCATTGCCGTGGCCGGGTTTATCGTGCCGTTCATGGCGGTGTACGAGCCGGCGCTGATGCTGCAGGGCGATAGCCTGTTGGCGACGCTCTATGTGGTGTTCAAGGCCGCGCTGGCTATTGGCATCTGGGGCGCGATCTTCACTGGCTTCCTGCAGATCAAAATGCCGTGGTGGGAGCGTGCGCTGGGCTTTGCCGCCGGTGCCAGCCTGATTTTGGCGACACCGATGAGTGATGAGATCGGCTTTGCTCTGGCCGCCGTGTTTATCGCCCAGCACCTGTGGCGTGCACGTCATGCGCAGGTGGCGGCTGCATGATTGGCTTGTGCCTAGGCTTGGCGGGTGTGGTGTGGGCCGAAGTGCCCACGCCCGACTTCACCCTGGCCTGGAAGCACACCATCGAGAAAATTCGCTGGGAAGAGGACTACCGCGTCACGCCCGAGGGGTTGTTGCTCGGCGAGGCGCGGGTCAAGGGTTCCGGGGCCGGTATGGAGATTCCAGACGGCGCCGAACTGCGTGAGGGCAGCTGGCACTACCAGCGTCAGCTACCGCCTTTGCAACCACTGCGCTTGGGGCGAACCCCCGAAGCAGGGGACTACCAACTGTGTTTCAACCAGCGTTGCCACTCAATGAGTGAATGGCTCGGCCCGCCACAAGCGACCCAGCCGGCGTTGGAACTTTGGAGCTGTGAGCAAAGCTCCCCGGCCGTTTCGGCGGCAGGCCAGGACGACGGTTAACCCCGCGTCCGCTCCCGGGTCACAAGCCCTGGTGTGTTGTAGAGGAGAGCCCCCATTTGGCGTAGCCGGTGGGGGTTTTGTTTATGTGCGCGGCGCAAATGAACCGGCGTTACCCCGCTGTAAAGCGGCAGCGGCTTCTTAGTCGCTGCTGAGCGGGTCAGTGATGCCGTGACGCTCTTTGAGCTTTTGCACCCATTCGGCCTGGTTGCTGAGAAAAGCATCGAACTGCTTAATCACCTCTGGGTGTTTGATGCTCGACAGGAAGTAGTGATCATCCTGATAGGGCAGGTCGGGGTCGAACACCAGGGACTCATTCTTTCTACTGTTGTACAGCTGATGGCGGATCACTTGCGGATTGAGGTAAACGCCGTCAACCCGGTCACTCATCGCCATGGCCAGTAGCGAGTCGATCTGATTGGCCTGGATCAGAATGATCCGCCCGTTCTTGATGTCCTCCAGGTAGGGCCATGGCGTGAAGCCGCGCTGGGTACCCATGCGGTACAGCCGCGCCTTGCCCTTGCCGAGGTACTGCGGTTTGACCAGTACGCCGTCGATGGCCGGTGCTGCCGCCTGGCTATAATAGAGGGTGTGGCCCTGCTTCTGGTCGGCGTTCCAGCGCGGGTTATCCGGGTATTTGAAATTCACCCGGTCGTCGAGAAAGTCGCTGAGCAGGCGTCGCACTGGCAGTGGCTGGTAAACAAATACATGGCCCTGATACGCGGCAAAGGCGTCGAGCAGGTCACGGCCATAACCCAGGTATTGCCCATTCTGCACGTCTGAGTAAGGCATATATGGCTGCAGCTCGACGCCGACCTTGAAGGTCTCCGCCTGTGCCGACGACAGCAGCTGGAGCAACAGGCAAGCCAGCAAGGACAGCAGGAGTCTCATGGACGGCATCTCGCGCAGTGACCGGAAGGCCTTAGCCCAACGATAGCTAATTGCCTGGCCGAGGGGGAGCTTTACCGCTGAGAGAGCCCATTTGAACTATAAATTAGCATCTGAAAACACCGCGATAGGCCGCCAATACTGGCTATGCGCCGGCACGCAAAGGCCATGGCTGTTACCCTGTACCCCGCAGTCGCTGGCATGGCGGCTGTACGAGTAGGGCAATCCCGTCCTCGTGCGCGTAAAGCGTGCCACACGTCAAAGGAGTCCCCCATGGGTCAAAAACCTTCGTCTGACACGACCCCGCAACCAGAAGCGGCAACTCTGGAAGGCATCCCGGCTCCCACCGGCGATGCCAATTTGATCGACACGGACTACGTGATCGGTCAGGACAACATCAAAGGGCAGTTCTCATTTGCCCTGGATATCCACGGCAAAGTCTTCACCATCTCGGCGCTTACTGTGGTGCTGTTTGTAGTGCTGACCCTGGCCCTGCAAAATCAGGTCGAGCCGTTATTCAGTGCGTTGCGTGGGTGGCTTACCAGCAACCTGGCCTGGTTCTTTCTCGGCTCTGCCAACATCTTTGTGCTGCTTTGTCTGGGCTTGATCGTCTCGCCGCTGGGCAAGGTACGGATTGGCGGCATGCAGGCCACGCCTGATTACACCTACACCGGCTGGTTTTCCATGCTGTTCGCTGCGGGTATGGGCATCGGTCTGATGTTCTATGGCGTAGCCGAACCGATGTCGCACTTCTCGGCGGCGCTGGGTGGCGTCAGCGTGGGTGAGGATGGTGTGCGCACCGACTGGGCACCGTTGGGCGCGGCCGCTGGTGATACCGCAACCGCGGCGCGTATGGGCATGGCGGCGACCATCTTCCACTGGGGCCTGCACCCGTGGGCGATTTACGCGATTGTCGCGCTGGCGCTGGCGTTGTTCTCGTTCAACAAAGGCCTGCCGCTGTCGATTCGCTCGATTTTCTACCCGATTCTCGGTGAGCGGGTGTGGGGCTGGCCGGGGCATGTCATCGACATTCTGGCGGTATTCGCCACCCTGTTTGGCCTCGCTACGTCCCTCGGCCTGGGTGCCGAACAAGCAGCGGCAGGGCTGGACCAACTGTTCGGCATTGCCGCGACAGATGCCAGCAAGGTGTTGCTGATCATCGGCATTACCGCGATTGCCCTGCTGTCGGTACTGGCGGGTTTGGACAAGGGCGTTAAGCGTCTGTCCGAGATCAACATGGGCCTGGCCATCCTGTTGCTGCTGTTTGTGATCATCGCCGGCCCGACGCTGGCTATCCTGACGGGCTTCTTTGATAACCTCGGCGCTTACCTGCAATATCTGCCGGCGCTGTCCAACCCGATTGGCCGCGAAGACGCCAACTTCAGCCAGGGCTGGACGGCCTTCTACTGGGCCTGGTGGATCAGCTGGTCGCCGTTTGTGGGCATGTTTATCGCGCGAGTCAGCCGTGGTCGTACCGTGCGTGAATTCCTGATTGCCGTACTGCTGGTGCCGTCCCTGGTGTCGGTGCTGTGGATGACGGCCTTCGGTGGCACCGGTATCAGTCAGCTGGTCGGCGACGGCTTTACCGGCGTGCAGGATGCCGCGCTGGAGCTGAAACTGTTTGCCATGCTGGCCGAGCTGCCGTGGTCAGCAATTAGCTCGTTTATCGGCATCGTGCTGGTGATCGTGTTCTTCGTCACCTCGTCGGACTCCGGCTCCCTGGTCATCGACACCATCACCGCTGGCGGCAAGGTCAACGCGCCGGTGCCGCAGCGGGTGTTCTGGGTGATTATCGAAGGTGTGATTGCCATCGCCCTGCTGCTCGGCGGCGGGCTGGTGGCCTTGCAGGCTATGGCGGTATCGACCGGTTTACCGTTCACCATCGTGCTGTTGGTGGGCTGTATTTCGATCGTCAAAGGTTTGATGAGCGAACCGCGCTAAGCACGGTTGTTAAGCCGTACAAAAGCGCGCCTTCGGGCGCGTTTTTTGTGGTGCGCCAGGCATGGCGCGTTGCGCGTAAGCGCAACCAGCTGGCTGTGGTGGCCACGCTGGTGACTTGGAGGTGA
>NZ_JAPPVG010000018.1:0-65128 GCF_028680365.1 Pseudomonas sp. MIL19
CGCTGAGTTCGGAATAGGACATAGGGGCAGCACCGTACCGGAAAGGTCAGGTGTTGCACTCAGTTTTCGCGGCCGCCGCCTGAAAACAAATTATTTTCATGTTCAAAATGCCGTGCAGTCTCCAGTCACGACGAGAGAACTGTGCTTGCCTGGAATAGAGGATTTAATAGGTTGTATTGCAAAGCTTGTCACCAGGCATGGCTGCGCGAACAACCTAAAGACCAACAAGAAAGCCGAAGCGCTTATGCTTCATCAAAGTCAGGTTGCCTTGGTCTATTTTTGGTTATTGCGTCCGTCCCGATCATTTGCGTTGTCGGTGCGGTCACATGGTTTGTGTAGGCCAAACCTAACAAGTGACTTGAATCCTTGGCCTAGCTCACTGGGACGTACTAAACCCCGCCCCTAAACCAAGGCAGCGGCAGCCTATACAACCCTCTCCAGCACCCTCGCCCTGCTGACAACCAAGGCGAGCATCACCCACACCGCCGCCAGCCGGCCCAGCCTTATGGCTATAGCCGGCGAGAGCGGAGCAAGAGGGTTAGCGCGGGATCAGGCTGGCGATGCTGGTGAGGCGCTGACTCACGTGTTCTTCAAGGCGTTGCATATCTTGACGGTGGCGCTGCTCTTGCTCGGCCTGTTCGGCGCACAGTTTTAACGCCGTGAGCACCAGCAGGCGGTCGCCAAGCAGGGTTGGTGAGGTCGCCTTGCTTTCAGCCAGGCGCTCTTTGAGCAGCCGCACCGAGTCGCTCAGGGCCTGCTGTTTTCCGGCAGGCGCCTTGATGCTGTAGTCATTGCCGAGGATGGAAATGACCGTAACCGTATCCCCTTCGAGGCTCATGCCTGGGCAGGACTCGGCGCCGCGTTGGCAGTGCCGCTAGCCAGCTGAACCAGTGCCTGAATACGTGCGGCGGTGGTGCTGTTCAGCTCTTCTTGCTCCAGTGCGCTCATTTGCAGCGCGTCATTTTCTTCCTTGAGTTGAGCCAATTCGTTGCGAATCTGCTGGTTCGCCTCTTGCAGCGCTTTGTTCTCTTGCACCAACTCGCTGACAAGTTGTTCCAACTGACTCAGATTATTTTCCAACATATTGATTACTCAAGCTTTTTTGCGGGCCGCCAGAATAAAGAAAAGCGCCGCGAGAAGCCAGGCGAGCGGCTGGACGGTCAGGCTGTTTTCCGGGTTACAACTTCGCGCAGTGCGCGGCCTGCGTTTAAGCCGTCGGCCATGCGCGTCCTTATGCCCTGCCCCGCTCTTCGCCCTGGATTCAGGGGCGCGGCCCCAGGATTTGTGTCAGCAGCTCGGGGCTCGGTGCGCCGAGCTGTTGCTGCAACTGGCCCGCTTCATCCTGATAGAAAATCGCCGGCGTAGCCGAGGCGCCCATTTCAGCCATCAGGCCAAGGTTGTGGTCGAGCTGCTGCTGGATGGCGTCGGGGATCTTTTTCAGCCCTTGCAAGGTGCTGACTTTGCCGGCTGCCTCATGTTCATGCAGGGCCGCCTGGGGATCACTGGCGCTGAGTAATGCGGCGGCTTTGGCGGCGCTGTCTTGGCGCAGCATGCCGACCATGACATGACGAACCTGCACAGCACCGCCCTCGACCCAAGGCCGCACTTGTTTCCAGAACAGGTTGCAGTACGGGCAGTTGGGATCGGAAAACACATAGACGATGCGCGGTGCGCTGGCCTTGCCATCGGTGATCCAGCTGCTTTTTTCCAGCTTGCTCAGCATTGCCTTGCCCTGCGGCCCGTACACCAGTTTATCCAGCGGCTCACGGCTAAGGTCTTCGCCTTGGGCATCAAGCAGGCTGCCGACCAACACGTGCTGACCATCGGCCGTCAGGTACAGGGCAACGCCCTGGCCGTTGAAGCGCGCGGCATAGCCCTGCAAACCGCTGGGCGCGTCAAACCGCTGGATAATTTCGGCACCACGCGCCTCGATCGCCTTGATCGGGGCCGGCCATTCCTCGGCCTGCGCCAGAGGCATGACCAAGAGCGTCGAGAGCAGTGCCGACAGGTGGGTAAGTCGCAGCATGGTTATTGATCCTTCTTCAGTACTTCAAGCGCGCGAGCCAGGCTGGCGCGCGACAATTCACCCAAGTGGCTGCCAACCTGGCGACCCTCGGCGTCGTAAAACAGCGTGCTGGGCAACGCCATGGAGCCAACGTGCTGGCCCAGGCGGCCGCCGCTGTCGAGCAATACGTTGTCCAAACCGAGGGCTTCGGCGGCCAGGTATTGGTTAACCTCGCCCTGGCCTTCGCCTTGATTGACGAACAGGATGGTCAGCTCGGGATGGTTGCGCTGCGCGTCGGCTAACACCGGCATTTCCCGACGGCACGGTGGGCACCACGTGGCCCAGAGGTTAACCACCAGCGGTTTGCCGACATAGTCGTGCAGCGCCACTGAGGCGCCGTTGCTGTCTCTGAAGGACAACGCCGGCAGCCGGGTGCCCTGCTCAAGCCCATACAACGTCAGGCTACCCAAACCCCAGCTGAACACGCCGACGGCCAATGCGCTGGCTAAGGATGTTCTGATGGCTGGGGTACGCCAGGCCTGCCAGGCCCCCAACAGTAGCGCGGCCAGCACGCCAGGCCAGGCGATAAAGCCACCGTCACGGATATCCAGCGCCTGCCAGGGTTGCGCGCGGTAGTGCTCGAGGTACACGGCAACAAACGCCAGCCGTGCGACCAGCAAGGCCAGCAACAACAAACGAAACAGCTGTTTTTCCGGGTTGACCGCACTGCGCCGCCCGACGTACCAGCCGGTAACAGTCGCCAGAAGCAGGCTGATCATCAACAGCACGTGGGCGGTGCTAAGGGCCAGGGGACCAATATTCACCGTCAGCATCAACCGCGCTCCTGGGTAGTCGTCCAAATATCTAAGAACTGCTCGGCATTCACCGCGCCCGTTATGCGCTGCGAACGGCGCTCCTCACCGTCCGGGCCGATCCATAACAACGTGGGCGGGCCCAGCACTTTAAAGCGTTCCAACAACGCACGGCTTGCCGCGTTGCTTTGAGTCACGTCGGGGCGTAAGACGCGAACGCCTTGCAGGCTAGCCTGCACGTCGGGGTTAGCGAACACGGTTTTCTCCATGACTTTGCACGACACGCACCAGTCGGCGTAGTAATCAATCAGCACCCATTGGCCCTCAGCTTTGGCCACCGCCAGCTCACGCTCAAGCGTGGCCGGCTCGCTCATGCCGATAACGTGCTGTGCATTCGGCGCGGCCGCAATGCCCGTGCCGGCATACACCTTGAGTGGCTGCAGCGGATCGCTGGCACCCCCTGCAGCCCCCAGCACCATCGCCATGCCCCAAATACCCAGCAACGCGCCAATCGCCTTGGCCACGCTGGCGTGTTGCAGCACTTGCCGCGACAGGTGCAGCAGCGCACTGGCCAGCACAATTAATAGCGCGCCCCACAATCCCAGCCAGGTCGGCTCCGCGAGCAGCGGGCGGATCACCAAAAGCGCGGCGAGTAGAAACAGAAAGCCGAACAGCACCTTGACCCGATTCATCCACGCGCCGGGTTTCGGCAGGAAGCGATTGCCGAGCGTCACCAACAACACCAGCGGCGTACCAATGCCCAGGCCCAAGGCAAACAACACCAGACCGCCGTGCAGGGCGTCGCCACTTTGCCCGATATACAGCAACGCGGCGGCCAGCGGTGCGGTCATGCACGGCCCCACCAGCAGGCCGGAGAACACACCGAGCATGCCCGCACCGACTAGGCTGCCGCCTTGCTGCTTGCGCCCCGCATGCGCTAAGCGGTCACGCAGGGCCGCGGGCAACTGCAGCTCAAACAACCCGAACATCGGCAAGGCCAGCAGCACAAACAACGCGGCGAAGCTGGCCAGCAACCAGGGCTGTTGTAGCAGCCCCTGCAGGTTTGCGCCCAGCAACGCAGCGACCACGCCCAGCGCGGCATACACCAGGGCCATGCTCACCACATAGCTGGCCGCCAGCGCCCAGCCGCGTCGTGGCGAGGCCCCACTGCCCACCACAATACCCGCCAGAATCGGCAGCATCGGCAAGGAACACGGGGCAAAGGCCAGCAACAGACCCAGCCCAAAGAACAGCAATACGTTCAACATCAGGTGTTGGTTTTGCAAACCACCAGCCAGGGCTTGGTCCTCAGCCAGGTTGGTGCCCGGCTCGCTTGGCGCACCGGCGCTCGACACATCAACCTGTTGGGTCTGTGGCGGGTAGCACAGCCCGGCATCGGCGCAGCCTTGCCAGCCAACCAGAATGCTGCCGGCAACCCCAGCGGGGAGCGTCAGCGTTAAGTGCTCGCGATAAATCTGCGAATCACCGAAGAACTCATCGCTATAAGGCAAGCCCGCCGGCAGCTCAGGGACGGCATCTGCCGACAAGCCACTGAACTGCAAGCGTTGCTGATAGAGGTAGTAGCCGGGGGCAATGTCCCAGCGCAGCCGGGTTTCACCGCTGGCCTGCGGCTCAACACTGAGGTTGAATGCCTGCTCAACGGGGAGAAACTCAGCCTGCTGGGTGTTGCCCGCCTGCAACGGGCTGGCGGAAAAACTGGCGGCCTGGACGGGCAGCAACCAAGCCCAGAATAACGAAAACAGCAGAAACCAACGCATGCAAAACCACACCGATAAATAGCCAGGCGGCGAGCATCGCAGTTGGCGGTTAAGTCAGGATTAAACCCGGGTTAATCCGCGTAAATACCCGCAGCCCGTTATCATTCGTGGCCCAGCGATAACCCTGGCTTAATCCTGCTGATGGATACTTCACCTCCCCTCCACGGATCGGCGTCATGAACATATTGCTGACTGAAGACAATGCCCTGATTGCCAGCGGCGTTGTGGCCGGGCTCACCGCCCAGGGCTTTCGCGTTATGCATGCGGCCAGCGCCGCTGAAGCTGAAGCCCTGCTGCGCACGCTACAGTTCGATGCCTGGGTGCTGGATCTGGGCCTGCCGGATGAAGACGGTTTGAGCCTGCTGCGGCGCCTGCGCCAACGCGGCGTGGCCATACCGGTTTTGCTGCTGACAGCCCGCGATTCAGTGGCCGACCGCGTGTCTGGCCTGCAGGAGGGGGCAGATGACTACTTGGTCAAACCGTTCGATTTGCGTGAACTTGCCGCCCGCTTGCATGCCCTGCTACGCCGCGCCGCTGGTCGCGCCAGTTCAGTGATCGAACACGGCCCGCTGCGCTACGACCCGGTGGCCTGCCAGGCATTTCTGCATGGGCAGCCCATCGATCTGTCGCGCCGCGAGCAGGTCCTGCTGCAAGCGCTGCTGCACAATCCTCGCCGGGTGCTCAGCGGCGAACAGCTCAAGGATGCGGTCTACGGCCTTGACGGCGAGGTCGAGAGCAATGCCCTCAACGTGCATATTCACCATTTGCGGCGCAAGTTAGGCAGCGCCATCGTAGAGACCGTACGCGGCCTGGGTTACCGCCTCGGCCCCGCCGGACATAACGAGGAACACACGCCATGAGCCTACGCTTGCGCCTCAGCCTGATTCTCGGCTCTGCCTTTGTCCTGCTCTGGTCGCTGGCCGCCGTGTGGATGCTGTTCGACCTGCGTAACCAGCTGATGTTGACCCTCGACCAACGCCTGGCGTCGTCGGCGCGGATGGTCTCGGGCTTGCTCCTGCAACTGCCGCAATTGCAGCAAACCGAGGGCAGCGCGCCGCTCAGTACCGAACAACTGGGTATGCCGGAAGGCATTGCCTGCCAGATCAGTTCGGTGCGCGGCGAGATTCTCGCCAGCAGCCGCGCCGCACCTGGGAGCGCCCTGGGCGTGGATGAAAAAGGCTTCCATGAGCGCAACATTGACGGCGTCACCTGGCGCACCTTCACCTTGATTGAAGGCGACATGCGCGTGACCACAGCAGACCGTCTAGACGAGCGCGACACCCTCAACCACTCGATTTTGCTGGCAGCTGCTGCGCCTGTAGTGCTCGCGTTGCTCGGCAGTTTACTGGTGCTATGGGTTGGCCTAAGCCGCGAGCTGTCGCCCTTACGGCGCATTCGCCAGGCGTTGGCCGAGCGCAGCGCCGACAGCATCGAACCCTTACATGTCGACGGCCTGCCGCAAGAGCTGCAACCCTTGGTGGCTACCCAGAATCAGCTGTTTCAACGCATTGGCCAGGCGATTGAGCGCGAACGCCGGCTAACTGATGACGCCGCCCATGAGTTGCGCAGCCCGCTCACGGCGATCAAAACCCACCTGCAAGTGGCCAGCATGACTGAAGGCGCGACTGCCCGTCAGGCCTTGGCCCATGCCGAAGCCGGCACTGACCGCCTGCACCAAACCCTGGAACAACTGCTGCTACTGGCCCGCGTGGAAGGCCGCCTGCCGTTTGACGAGCCCCTGCAATACAGCGCCGCGCAAGTGGCCCACATGGCCATCAGTGATGCTCAGCAACCGGGCGGCCGCCCTATCGAACTGCACCTGCTCGATGCCAGCGCCCAACGCCTCCTGGCAATGCCACCGACCCTGGCCATTGCCGCGCTGCGCAACCTGCTGGACAACGCCCAGCGGCATAACTCAGCCGATACCGCCGTGAGTTTGAGTGTGCAATCGCGTGGGGAGCACGTGTGCTTTAGCGTGCAAGACGCCGGGCCTGGCGTGGCACCTGAAAAACTGCCCCAGCTAACCGAGCGCTTCTGGCGCAACTCAGCTGGTGACGGCAGCGGCCTCGGCCTGTCCATCGTCAACGCCATCGTTCAGCGCTGCGGTGGCGCGCTTGAGTTTGTCAGCAGCGCCAACGGCCTGCGGGTGAACTTAGTGCTGCCGAGCCGACCGGCCAGTGAGGCGTTTTAGCAGAGTCAGCCCTGAGTACCCGGAACACGGTACATAAACACGACTGTTGGTCACCCACGCGTTTTAAGCCGGCTAGCACTCGCCGCCACATGGCCTGCCTGGCCATCTGATCCGCTTTTTATTTGAAAACCTGAGTCTGTTACAGGATCAGTTCCAGCCGCATCATTCGCGCAGCCTGATAAAGCCCACGAGGCCCGCAATGAGCGAACGTATTCCCGCGCAGATCATCGAAACTATCGATCCGAGCAAGCCTATCCGCCTGACGCCTTCGCAGGCCGGTGGCCCGATCCACACACGCAGCTTCACTGGCCTGTATCGCAACCTGCGCCTGTACGGTGCAGGCTTGTTGTTTCTGATCTTCTTCGGCACCGCCTGGCTCGACTGGGACGGCCGCCAAGCCGTGCTGTGGAACCTCGCCGAGCACCGTTACTACATCTTCGGCGCGACCTTCTGGCCGCAGGATTTCACCCTGCTGTCGGCGCTGCTGATCATCGCAGCCTTTGGCCTGTTCACCATCACCGTGGTGGCTGGGCGCGTGTGGTGTGGTTACACCTGCCCGCAAAGCGTGTGGACCTGGGTGTTTATGTGGGCCGAGAAAATCACCGAAGGCGAGCGTAATCAGCGCATCAAGCTGGATGCCGCGCCCTGGTCGCTGGACAAGCTGCTGCGGCGCAGTGCCAAGCATGCCATTTGGCTGGCTGTCAGCCTGCTCACAGCGCTGACCTTTATTGGTTACTTCACGCCGATCCGCGAGCTCACCAGCGACCTGCTGCGCCTGCAACTGGACGGCGGCACGCTGGTCTGGGTGCTGTTCTTTATGGCTGCCACCTATCTCAACGCGGGCTGGCTGCGAGAGAAAGTCTGCGTGCACATGTGCCCGTATTCGCGCTTCCAGAGTGCGATGTTTGACGATGACACCCTGCTGGTGGCCTACGACGCCAAGCGCGGCGAAGGCCGTGGCCCGCGTAAGAAGGACAGCGACCACAAGGCCGAAGGCCTGGGTGACTGCATCGACTGCACTATGTGCGTGCAGGTTTGCCCGACCGGGATCGATATCCGCGACGGCCTGCAGATCGACTGCATCAGCTGCGGCGCCTGCATTGATGCCTGCGACTCGGTCATGGACAAAATGGGCTACGCCAAAGGGCTGGTCGGCTACCACTCCGAGCGTGAACTGCAAGGCGGCAAGACGCACTGGCTGCGGCCAAGGCTGATCGGCTACAGCATCGCCCTGGTGTTGATGCTCGCGGCGTTTGTCTGGGCGCTGAGCGCGCGCTCGATGTTGTCCATCGACTCGGCCAAAGACCGCAGCATGTTCCGCGAGAACCAGTTGGGGCAGATCGAGAACACCTACCTGCTCAAGGTCATCAACAAGACTCAGCAACCGCAGCTGTATGCCCTGGCGTTGCGCGACAGCCCCGGCCTACGCCTGGATGCTCCGCAACAGTTGCAGTTGAACCCTGGGGAAATTCTC
This sequence comes from Pseudomonas sp. MIL19, assembly GCF_028680365.1. Lineage (NCBI taxonomy): Bacteria > Pseudomonadati > Pseudomonadota > Gammaproteobacteria > Pseudomonadales > Pseudomonadaceae > Pseudomonas > Pseudomonas sp. MIL19. The sequence goes on from NZ_JAPPVG010000018.1 coordinate 8,261, forward strand.
GATGTACCGGTCACCCTGGTGCTGGAGAGCGAAACGGCCAGCGCCAGCACGATGCCGGTGAAGTTTGTGATCCATAACCTGGCCGATGCCAGCGAGCAGGCGCAAACGCAGAGCATTTTTCTCTCGCCACGCGGGCGCTGACAGTCGCATGGCAAGGCAACTCCCCGTAGAGTGCGCTGATCTGCTGAGCGCACCGACGGACACGATGAAACGCTACGAGAAATTTGCCGACCAGATTGCCGAACTGATCCGCACTGGCGTGCTCGCCCCTGGCGAGAAAGTACCCTCGGTGCGCCACGCCAGCCGCACTTACGGGGTCAGCCCGTCCACGGTGTTCCAGGCCTATTACCTGCTGGAAGACCGTGGCCTGATTCAGGCCCGGGCGCGCTCCGGCTATTTCGTTAGAGAACTGGCGCGGCATTCGCTGGCCGAACCCGAAACCAGCCAACAGCCGACGCAAACCACCGAGGTGGATGTCAGCGAGCTGGTGTTTTCGGTGCTGGCTTCGCTGAAAGACCCCGGCACCGTGCCGTTCGGCTCGGCCTTCCCCAGCCCCGACCTGTTCCCTCTGCCACGCCTGGCCCGCTCCATGGCCCATGCCGTTCGCGACCTGTCACCGCACGCGGTGATCGCCGACATGACCGAGGGCAACCCCAACCTGCGCCGGCAGATCGCCCTGCGTTATATGGTCAGCGGCGTGATGCTGCCGCTGGAAGAACTGGTGATCACCAGCGGCGCCATGGAGGCGCTGAACCTGTGCTTGCAAACGGTGACCCAACCCGGCGATCTGGTGGCGATTGAGGCGCCGGCGTTTTACGCCACGTTGCAGGTGCTGGAACGCTTAAAGCTCAAGGCCGTGGAGATCCCGGTTCACCCGCGTGAAGGTATCGACCTGGACGTATTGGCCGAGCGCTTGAGCAGCCTGCCGATCAAAGCATGCTGGTTTATGAGCAGCCTGCAGAACCCGCTGGGCGCGAGCATGAGTGACGACAAAAAGCGCGGCTTGTATGAGCTGCTGCACCGTCATCAAGTGCCATTGATTGAAGACGACGTGTACGCCGAGCTGTACTTCGGCAGCCAGCCGCCCAAACCGGTCAAGAGCTTCGACCGCGATGGCCTGGTGATGCATTGCGGCTCGTTTTCCAAGTGCCTGGCGCCCGGTTACCGGGTCGGCTGGGTGGCTGGCGGGCGTTATGCCGAGCAAATCAGCCGGCTCAAACTGATGACCACCATCTCACCCTCTGTTCCGGCGCAGGCCGCGCTGGCGGATTACCTGCAACACGGCGGCTATGATCGCCACCTGCGCAAACTGCGCCATGCCCTGGAAGCGCAACAAGCCTCGATGCTGGCCTCGGCAGCGCGGCACTTCCCGGCCAGCAGTAAAGTCACCCGGCCCAGCGGTGGCTACTTTCTCTGGTTCGAGTTCCCCGAGCAGGTCGACGCACTGCGCCTGTTTCAATTAGCCCTGGCCCAGGGCATCAGCCTCGCCCCGGGGCCGATCTTCTCGGCCACCCGACGCTTCGGCAACTGCGCCCGCCTCAACTACGGCCATCCGTGGAATGCGCAGAGCGAAGACGCCATGATCGTGCTCGGGCGCATCATCAACTCCTTCTAATCCCCGGCCAGCAGGCCCATTGAAACGCCACTAGCCCATGCATTTGGCAACGTCCAGACGTTTCTGCCTAGCGCTGTAACTTGTACAACCCAGGTACAGGTTACGCCGCGTATCGTCCCGCTACCAAAGCCGCCACCACATCGCCTACACAGCAACGCAAACCTAATTATTAAGGGTTTACGTTGTTCTGCGTGGGTGGATGCTCAGGATAATTACGGCATTCACCCTCATCACCCCGCAAAACATAATTCTACAAATCAAGATTCATGTATAAGATTTGCACAACTCAAAGGTTCAGCTGGTATAGCCCTTCTTTTCAAATCGCAACACACCGTCGCCGCCCTACAGGGCAAGAGGAATTGATTTCATGCAATCACAACTGAGCATTGCGCAACGCCTGAGCCTCGGGTTTGGCTTGATTCTGTCGCTAATGATCCTGGTGACCCTGATCGGTGTGCAGCGGGTTGGCTTTATCGACGAGACCCTGACGTCGGTGAGTGAAGGGGCTTCGCTTAAGCAGCGCTATGCCATTAACTTCCGTGGCAGCGTGCATGACCGCGCCATTGCGATACGCGATGCGGTGCTGGTGGATGACGATGCCGCGTTGAACCGTCAACTAGGCGAAATTCAGCGGCTTAAAGACTTCTATCAAGAGTCGGCCCAGGCCATGGACAGCCTGCTGCGCGAAGAAGCGCCAACGGCCACCGAACAGCGCCTGCTGGGCGATATTCAGAATATCGAGCGCAGCACCCTGGTCTTGACGGAACAGCTGATCAATCTGCGCCGCCAGGGTGATAAGGACGCGGCGAAAAGCCTGCTGCTTGAACAAGCCTCACCGGCTTACAGCGAATGGCTCAAGCGTATCAATGCTTTTATCGACCTTGAGGAACAAGGTGTAGGGCAGGATATTGGCGCGGTGCGCGAGGCCGCCGGCGGTTTTCGCCTACTGATTTTGCTGGTCACCGCCGCAGCTGTGCTGCTGAGCGTTGGCGTATCACTGATCATCATCAACAAGCTGAAATCCACCCTTGGGGCCGAACCCTATGAAGTCGCCCAGGCAATTCAGCGCCTGGCCAATGGCGACCTTAACCAGCGTATCCAGACCCGTTACCCGCAGAGCGTCATGGGCGCCCTGCAGGACACGGTCAAACACCTGGCCGAAACCATCACTCAGGTGCGCAGCGCTGCCCGTGAACTGACCCTGGCCTCAGACCAACTGCTCACCACCTCTGACAGCAACAATCAGCAAATCCGCCTGCAGTCCAGCGAGGCCGAACAGATGGCCACCGCCATCAATCAAATGGCCGCGACCGTTAATGAAGTGGCCAACTATGCGGCCAGCGCGGCATCGGCGACACGCAACGCTGACAGTGAGGTGGCCACCGGCAATCAGGTGGTTAGCGCCACTGCCAGTGCCATTCAGAACCTCGCACGCACCCTGGAGAGCGCCGCCGAAAGTGTGCAGCAGGTGTCCAGCGACAGCGAAAACATCGAAAAAATCATCGAGGTGATCACTGCCATCGCCGAGCAAACCAACCTGCTCGCCCTGAATGCCGCCATTGAGGCCGCTCGGGCCGGCGAACATGGCCGCGGCTTTGCCGTGGTGGCCGATGAAGTGCGCTCCCTGGCGACCCGCACTCAGGACTCCACGCGGGAAATCCGCGGCATGATCGGCAAGCTGCAGGAAGGTGCCGGCAAGGCCGCTGAAGTGATGCGCAACAGCCGCCAACTGGCGCAGCAAACCGTCGAGCAAACCGGTCAGGCAGAAACCGCGCTGAACAAAATCCGCAGTGAAGTCACGGCCATCAACGACATGAACGCGCAGATTGCTAGCGCCTCGGAAGAGCAAAGCGCGGTGGCCGAAGAGGTCAACCAGAACATCAACCGCATCCACAACGCCACCCTGGAAACCTCAGCCGGCTCCGAGCAAGTGGCGGCGTCCAGCCGTGAACTGACCACCCTGGCGAACCGTCTGACCGACAAGGTCAGCTTCTTCAAGCTGTAGCACCCGCTCTATCTGGGCCGCCAGGCCAGGCGCACTGGCGGTGCCCCTAACACCTGGCTGCGGCGCAGCTGAAACCTTTGCTTGAACATTAGCCGCAGCCAAAATCAGGTCAGTCGGCTAATTTACTCCTCTGTTCAATTCAGGCATCAGGCATGGACTCGATAACCCAGGCGGTACTTGGCGCCAGCATTCAGGGCGCACTGCTCGGCCGCTGGCAAGGCCGCAAGGCGCTGCTGTATGGCGCTATGCTCGGCACCCTGCCGGATCTGGATGTGGTGATTGATTACGGCGACGCCGTGGCCGACATGACTTATCACCGAGGTTTCAGCCACTCGCTGTTTGTCCTCACCGGCGTGGCCCTGCTGTTGACCTGGCTAACCCGGCGCTTTCGACATAACCCCGGTTACTCCTCACAACGGCTGTTTCTAACAACATGGCTGGTGTTGATTACCCACCCGCTGCTCGACAGTTTCACCAGCTATGGCACGCAATTGTTCTGGCCGCTAACGCCGATTCCTACGGCCTGGTCGAGCATCTTTATCATCGACCCGCTCTACACCGTGCCGCTGCTGATTGCCGTGGCACTGGGGCTGCTGTTTGGCTTGCGCGATAAAGCGGTCAAAGCCCCGGCACTGGCGTTGCTGGTTTCATCGCTGTACCTGGCCTCGACCTTGGGCGGCAAATACATGGCCGAACAGCGCGTAGAAGCCGAACTGGCGCGCCAAGGCATACAGGCGCAGCAACTGTTCAGCACGCCGACGCCGTTCAACAGCCTGTTGTGGCGGGTGATTGTGCTGGACGGTGAGGATTACCACGAGGCGCTGGTCAGCTGGTTCGACGCGGCCCCACCGCAGCTGCAGCGCATCCCGCGTGGCACGCACCTGGCAGCCGCGCTGGCCGACTCGCCGGCGCATGCGCGTCTCGCCTGGTTTACTAATGGCGTACTGCGTTACGACCAGTTGGGCGAACAGCTGGTGGTCACCGATATTCGCCTGGGCATGACCGGCTTTCACCCGTTCCGCTTCGCCTTCGCTAACCGGGAAAACGGCCAATGGCGCGTCGCTGACGAGATTCAGCGCCTGCCGACTGAACGCGGTGATTTATCGCGGCTAAAACTGCTGTGGGCACGCACCTGGCAACCTGAGGTGCAAGTGCCACTGCTGGCCTGGGCCGATGAGCTACGCAGAACGCCGCTGGCCCGCCGCGATGGCCAATAGCGTCTGGTGCGCCGGCATTGAGTGAGCCCAGCCTAAGAACCGCCAACTCAGCTGCGGAACTGCGCCACCAGGCCCTGTAGTTCAACGCCCAGGCGCGCCAGCTCGGCGCTGGAAGCAGCAGTCTGCTGACTGGCGCTGGCGCTTTGCTCGCCGATATCGCGCACCCGCGTCACGCTTTCACTGATGGTCTCGGCCACCGCACTCTGCTCTTCGGCGGCGGCCGCAATTTGCTGGTTCATCTGTTCAATAGTGCTCACCGCCTGGGTGATCCGCCCCAGCGCGTCCCCCGCTTCACCCGCGAGAGTCACCGTGCGCTGAGTCAAGGTGCGGCTGCTGTCCATTTTCTCCACGGCGCCCTTGGCCAGGCGCTGCAGACTGGCGATCAACCCTTCGATTTCCTCGGTGGAGTCCTGCGCACGCTTGGCCAAAGCGCGCACCTCATCGGCAACCACGGCAAAGCCACGGCCCTGTTCGCCAGCCCGTGCAGCCTCGATGGCCGCATTCAGTGCGAGCAGGTTGGTCTGCTCAGCCACATTGCGGATGACTTCCAATACGCCGCCGATGCGCGCGCTCTCTTGGTTCAACGCCGCAATGGCTTCGGCGGACTCTTCCACCTCGGTGGCCAGTTGGCCGATCTGACTGACCGTTTGCTGCACCACCTGATTACCCTGCTGCGCTTGGTTGTCGGCCACGCGGGCGGCCAGCGATGCTTGCTCGGCGTTCTGCGCCACTTCCTGCACGGTGGCGGCCATTTGGTGCATAGCGGTGGCGGTTTGTTCGGTTTCCATTTTTTGGCTCAGCACGCCGGCACTGGTTTGTGCCGTAATCGCCGAAAGCTGCTCGGCGGCCGCGGCAATCTGGCTCACCCCACCACCAATACGCCCAACCAGGCTACGCAGGCTGACACTCATCACCTGCATGGCGGCCATTAACTGACCAGGCTCATCACGTCGATCTTCGGGCAGATCATGGCTCAGGTCGCCGGCGGCAATACGCTGGGCAAACAGCACGGTTTGCTGCAACGGCGCGACAATCAAACGGGAAATGACCAGCGCCGCCAGCATGCCCAAGATCACAGCAGCAATGCCCATGGCACCGAGCATCATTAAGGCCTGACGGCTGTCTGCAGCCATGGCTTGCTCTTGCTGCGTTTTGCGTTGTTCCACCAAGGCGAGCAACGCGCGGGCCTGCTCAAGCATCTGCGCTTCGCTCTGCTGACTCTGTTCGCGCACCTGGCGGTAATTGGTAAATGCCTGTTGATACAGCGTCAGGGCTTGCAAGGCGGTCTCGATTGAGCGCTTTTGCTCATCATCCAGCCAGACCATCAGGCTACGCGCCACGCTTTGCAGGTCATCGTTGATGTAGGTCCACTCATCTAAGGCGTCGCTTGAACCCTCGATGATGTACTGGCTTTCATAGCCGCGCAGGTCAAGCATGCGTTTGCTCAGACCCGAGGCAGTTTCCGCCAGGGTCAGCGGGTCGCTGCCGCGCAGCTTGTCGCCCTCTAGGCGTAATTCACGCACGGCGTCATACATATCCAGCTCAATCACATCGAACTGATCACGCGCTTCACCCGCCGCCTCACGCATCTGCGTACGTGCCGCGCGGGCATTGTTTTGCTGCTCAACAAAACTGTCGAACTGCTGGCGATAGGCGTCGAGTGCCTGCTGCATGCCGTTCAAGCCTGCTTGGTCAGCACGGGCAGCGGCTGCCAGTTGTTGAGCCAATGCCGAGCTGGCACGGTCCAACTGCGCATGCATTTGAGCCGCCGCCTCGCTGCTCTGGCGCAGGGCGTAATCACGCTCAGCACGGCGCGCTTGCAACACCTCGGCATCGATTGCTGACAGGCCACGGGTCCTGGCATTGCCTTCCAGCACGGCTTGAACCGCGAGAAAGCCACTGCCGGTCACGGCAACGGTGAGCAACAGCACCAGGCCGAAGCCGCACATAAGCTTTTTACTGACAGACAAGTCGGCCAACAGGCGGGGGACAGAAGAAGACATAACGACAGCTCCGTTTTTATTATCGAGTGCAGCCCGACATGGCAATGACGGTATGGTCAGCGCACGCACACCAGCTAGCAGCTTAGCCCGGCTTTACTGCAACCCTTGCGCCAGCTCGCTGCTGTGCCTCGGCAAAACATCAAAGGCCTCGCCAACGCCAGAGCCCACGGTTTTTTTGGTCACGCAGCGGCGTTGAGCAGCTGGCTAGAAACCGCCTTTCGCCGGACGCATCGGCAAGTTTCCGCTGATCGCCCGGCAACAGTGGCGAGTAGCCGCCAAAAAATATTCGCCAATGTGATGGCGAAACCCCCTAATCCACCGGCAAGAAAAAGGGCGCACGGCTTTCGCCCATGCGCCCTCTGCTGCTTTTGCTGCTCAGTGCGTCTGGCTTATCGCCCCGCGAGCGCCGGCACGACCCGAGGGCGCAGCACTTCGCCCAATATTGCCAGCACACCAATGGCACCGGCGATCCAGTACCAATGAGCAACCGGGTCAAACATCAACCAGCCCAGGGCATGCAGGAACACCACCATGATCAGCACCGGGCTGACGTAGCGCACCATAAACAGCCACAAGGCGTAGCCCAGCGGCGGCAGGCCCAGCTCGTCACGCATGATCTCGCTGCGCAGTGCATAACCGGCCAGCAAGACGATAAAGATCCCGCCCAGCGGCATCATCCAGCGTGAGGTCAGGTAATCCAGCCAATCGAAGAAGTTCTTGCCCATGGGGGTCCAGCCCGCCATCAGGTTGAACGACAGCATGGCCAGCAGGCTAATAACCAGTAGCACCGCACCGGCAGCCGCCGCGGCCTTGAAGCGGCTTACGCCGTACTTCTCATTCAGGTAAGCCACGGTCGCTTCGATCATCGAGATGGCTGAAGTCAACGCTGCAATCGACACCATGGCGAAGAACAGCGCACCAAAGGCGGTACCAAACGGCATCTGCTGGAAGGCCAGCGGCAGGCTCATAAAGATCAGCCCCGGGCCCGCGCTTGGGCTCATGCCGTTGGCAAAGATAATCGGGAAGATCGCCAAGCCAGCCAACAGCGCCACACAGGTGTCACAGATGGCCACAACAAAGGTGGTGCGCGCCACCGACTGGCCATCCGGCAAGTAGGAGCCGTAGGTGAGAATCGCCCCAGAGGCCAGGCTCAGGGTGAAGAAGGCATGACCCAAGGCAGCCAGCAGCGCTTCACCGGTGATTTTCGAGGCATCGAAGCTGAACAGGAAGTCGAAGCCCGCACTGAAGCCGCCACTGGTGAAGGCGTAGCCCACCAACACCACGAGCATGACGGCCAGCCCCGGCATCATCCAGCGCACGGCATTTTCGATGCCCTTTTGTACGCCTTTGGCCACGATCCACAGGGTCAGCAGCGCCACCAGCACGCTCCAGCCGCCGAGCTGCCAGGGGTTGGCGTTGTGCGCCTCAAACACCCCGGCCAGCGCATCAACACTGGTCGCCGCCAAGGAACCGTCGAGCATTTTCACCGTATAGGCAAACGCCCAACCCGCCACCACCACGTAGAAACACAGGATCATAAAGCCGGCGAGCATGGCCATGCCGCCCACGGCCTTCCACAATGGGTTGCCGCCATTCTCTTTAACCACCCGGCCGATCGCATCAATCGGGCTGCCACGGCCGCGCCGGCCAATGGCGATCTCGGTCATCATCACCGGAATACCAATGGCCAGAATGCAGGCCAGGTACATCAGCACAAACGCACCACCGCCGTATTCGCCGGTGATGTAAGGAAACTTCCAGATATTGCCCAGCCCCACAGCGGAGCCAGTAGCAGCAAGGATAAAGCCCCAGCGCGAGAGCCAGAGGTTCTTGGGTTTTTCACGAGTCATGCGTCACCTGTTTGTTTTTATCTGTGACGAAATAGAACCCGCTGCGCTTGTGGCGCGGCGGAGTGGCAAGGCATCCAGAGGGTGTAAGGCAGCCGATCTGGCCACCGAACACGCTCTGCAAAACCGGATTCGCCAGACCCCAGTGGCGGCGAAGCCGGCTGGGATCACTGGGCGTCGGATTGCACCTCCGGCGCAGCCTGCTTAAAGGCATCCAGAGACTCACAACGCGCCGCCATGGCGAGGATGCGTGGGTACGCATCAAGGTCACAGTTAAAACGGCGCGCATTATACAACTGCGGGATCAGACACGCTTCCAGATATCCGGGTTGTTCGCCGAGTGACAGGCGATCATTGAAGACCACCAGGCCGGCTTCGACCGCGGCCAGGCCTTTGTGCAGCCAATGGCGGTACCAGGCATCCTTGGCTTGCTCCCCCACGGCCAGTTCGCCAGTCAGGTATTGCAACACCCGCAGGTTGTTTAGCGGGTGCAGGTCGCAGGCGATATGCAGCGCCAGAGCGCGCACCTGAGCGCGTTGCGCCGGGGCGCGGGGGAGTAGCGGCGTATCGGGGAACATCTCATCGAGGTATTCAAGGATGGCCAGCGACTGGGCAATGCGCACCCCGCCGTTGCCGTGATCGACCAGCAGCGGTAACAGTTCCTGCGGGTTCAGCGCTTGATAGTCAGTGCTGTGCTGCTGACCGCCATCCTTAACCAGATGCACCGGCACTTGCTCATAGGCCAAACCTTTGAGGTTGAGCGCAATGCGCACCCGGTAGGCGGCGCTGGAGCGCCAATAGCCATAGAGCGTCAACATGGCAAATAGCCTCCGAGCCAAAGCGTAGGATGGGTTGAGCCTGCGATACCCATCGTCCCGGATTGATGGGTATCGCTGCGCTCAACCCATCCTACGGATTCAAAGCTCATACTTTTCCACCGCCTGATCGATTGCGCCGAACAGGCTGTGCCCGGCAGCGTCGAACATCTCGATGCGTACCCGATCACCGAACTTGAGGAACGGGGTTTTCGCCTCGCCACTTTCGATGATTTCCAGCATGCGTTTTTCTGCCAGGCAGCTGGAGCCGGCGCTGCGGTCGTAGTTCGATACGGTGCCGGAACCGATGATGGTGCCACTGCCCAGCGGGCGGGTCTTGGCCGCGTGAGCCACCAGGGTCGGGAAGTTGAAAGTCATGTCAACGCCGGCATTCGGCTGGCCGAACAACGCGCCATTGATATGCGAGACCAGCGGCCGATGCACCTTGCCATCGCGCCAGGTGTCGCCCAGCTCATCCGGGGTAATCGCCACCGGCGAGAAGCTCGACGACGGCTTGCTCTGGTAAAAACCGAAGCCCTTGGCCAACTCACCGGGAATCAGGTTACGCAGCGACACATCGTTAACCAGCATCAGCAACTGGATATGCCCGGCGGCCTCGGCAGTGGTTGCGCCCATCGGCACGTCGTCGGTGATCACCGCGATTTCGGCCTCCAGGTCGATGCCCCAAGCCTCGTCGGCCATCTGAATCGGGCTGTGCGGCGGGATAAAGCAGTCGGCGCCGCCCTGGTACATCAGCGGGTCATGCCAGAAGCTTTCCGGAATTTCGGCACCACGCGCCTTACGTACCAGCTCCACATGATTGACGTAGGCGCTGCCGTCGGCCCAGTGATAGGCGCGCGGCAACGGACTGTGGCAGGCCGCCTGATCGAAGGCAAATGCACCTTCTTCCAGACCATCATTCAAATGCTGGTAGACCGCCTCCAGCTTGGGCTTGGCCACCGCCCAGTTATCCAGCGCGGCCTGCAGGGTGGCGGCAATCGCCGGGACTTCGGTGGCGCGGCTTAGATCGCGCGATACCACAACGAGCACGCCGTCGCGGCCTTGCTTCAGTGATGCGAGTTTCATCAGGATTCCTTGCCCGGCGCACGCCAGGAGTTCACATATTCGGGGACATCCACACCAGCGGCGGCTTCGCCGACATCCAAGGCACGGCGGGTATCGATCATCACCGCCACTTCATCGATAAAGGTCGCCGGATCGGTCTGCGCCTTTTTCAGCGCCTTGGGGTGCGGGCCATGAGGGAAGCCACACGGGTGCAAGGTGACCATGCCCTGCTCGATGTTGTCGCGGCTGAAGAAGTTGCCACGGTGATAGAACAGCACTTCGTCGTAGTCGTCGTTGTTGTGATAGAACGGCACCTTCAGCGCGCCGGGGTCGCTTTCCACCGGTCGCGGAGTAAAGGTGCAGATCACAAAGCCATTGGCGACAAAAGTGGTGTGCGCCGAAGGCGGCAGGTGGTAGCGGTGGCTCATCAAGGGGCGAATATCGCGCCAATTGAGCCGTACCACGGTGTTGTCACCATGCCAGCCGACCACATCCAGCGGGTTGTAGGGATAGGTCACTGTGCTGATCTGACCACGGCGCTTGATGCGGATCTGCCAGGTGTTCTCGTCCTGCTGGGCCTTGAAGGCGTCATCGATACGCGGATGATCGAGCACCGCCGGGTCGAAGATCGCTTGCGGGCCAACCAGGCCTTTGTCCGGCAGCTGATAGGCGCCGTCGGTGCTTTCGATCAGCAGCATAAAGGTCGGCTCATCGGCCTCGATGCGCCAAGCTGTACCGCGAGGAATCAGCAAGTAATCACCGTCGCGATAGGTCAGATGGCCGAAATCGCAGTAGAAGTGCCCTGCGCCCTCATGAATAAACAGCAGGTCATCGCCGTCGGCGTTGCGTACCAAATGGCGCATGGCGCCGTGGGTTTTCCACACGCGCAGCTTCACATCGCTGTTATGCAGAGTCAGCGGCGCAGCCAGCGGGCAATCACGCTCGCTGGAAATATCATTGAAGTTGAACGCATGCGGGCGCAGCGGCCCTTCCCAGTCGATCCAACCAGTCGGCGGGTGTTTATGGTGCAGATGCGCCGTGGGGCCGAAGAAGCCCTCGCGGCCCATCTCGCGTTCATAGGTGCCTTCGGGAAAGTCACAGTGCGCCTGACGCGAGTACTCGCCTTCACGCAGGGGAAAACTGATCCAGTTACGGCTCATGGCCGGTATCTCCTAAATACGGCGTTTCGTAGGGTGGGTTAGGCGCAGGCACGATGTTCAAAATCAACCAGGATGCCGGTGCGCCGTAACCCACCCTACGGTTTACCGATCAATCGGCTTTGATCACGCCGCGCTTGATCTGGTCTTCTTCAATCGACTCGAACAACGCCTTGAAATTACCCTCGCCAAAGCCCTGATTACCCTTGCGCTGGATGATTTCGAAGAAGATCGGCCCAATCACCGTGTTGGTGAAAATCTGCAGAAGGATGCCGTCATCACCTGGCGCGCCATCGATCAAAATGCTCAATTCACGCAGCACATCGGTCGGCTCGCCATGCCCGGCCACGCGGGTGTCGACCTTGTCGTAATAGGTGCCTGGGGTGACCATAAAATCCACGCCATTGGCGCGCAGCTGGCGCACGGTGGCGTAGATATCTTCGGTGGAGAGGGCGATGTGCTGGATGCCTTCACCCTGGTATTCGCGGATAAATTCCTCGATCTGCGACTTGTCGTCGGCTGACTCATTGATCGGGATGCGGATCTTGCCGCACGGTGCGGTCATCGCCCGCGACAGCAGACCGGTGAGTTTTCCTTCAATATCGAAGTAGCGAATCTCGCGGAAGTTGGCGATGCGCTCGTAGAAGCTCGACCACACATCCATCTGCCCGCGTTTAACGTTGTGGGTCAGGTGGTCCAGCTCTTTCAGGCCGACCGAGTTGTCGTTTGGCGTGCGGCCTTCGATGTATTCAAAGTCGACGTCGTAAATGCTCTTGTCGCCGTAACGATCGACCAGGTACAGCAAGGAGCCGCCGATACCCTCAACGCAGGGGATATTCAGCTCGCCGAAGTTGGCATGGCTGCCGACCAGTTTGGCGCCCTGGGACTCCACATAGGCCGCCGCCTGGGCGGCGTTCTGCACGCGGAAGGCCATGGCGCAGGCGCTTGGGCCATGCTTCAGACCGAACTCGCGCACATGCCCAGTCGGGCTGCCGTTGAGGACGAAGTTGATGTCGTTCTGCTGGAACAGCCAGACCTCTTTCGAGCGGTGCTTGGCGGTTTCGGTAAAGCCCATGGCGGTGAACAGCTCACGCAGCTGTTGAATGCCTTCCGGGGTCGGTGCGGTGTACTCGACGAACTCAAAGCCGTCGGTGCCAATCGGGTTGTGCTGTTCGATCTTGTTCACGGCGTTCATTGCGCCTCCTCGTTGTTGTTTTGATCAACCGCTGCGACGTCCCGTCGCACGGCGTGGATTGAACTCATAACAACCGAGCGCAGCCCTGCTCACAAGCCGGCCCAGAGCACCCTGCCCCAGGCTTGGTCATAGCTTTCGGCAAGTTTTTAATACAGCCAGAAAAACAGCGGGAATGCTGACCGAAAGCACCCACCATGCGTAACGATAAATTTACAAAGCGGTCGATTTAACTGCCAAGCGCAGGACAGCAGCGCTTCTAACCTAGTTGAAACCCACAACAAATCGCGGGCATGGCCCGCACCTACGATTAGGGTGTGTCCGTAGGAGCGGGCAATGCCCGCGAGAAAGTGTTGTTTTCGCCAGGAGCCGTAGGGTGGATGACGCTTCACCCATTCACCAATGCGACCTCACGGTGGATAAAAATAGCGTCATCCACCTCAGGGTTTTGCCCAGCGCAGCTATCAGTGCTGCAGATGGCCGTAGAGTTTGGCGTAGAGACCACCTTCGGCAATCAATTCTTGGTGGCCGCCGTCTTCGGCGATGCTGCCGCCGTCGAATACCAGCACCCGATCGGCCTGTTTCACCGCGCTCAGGCGGTGGGCGATGATCAGCGTGGTGCGGCCGCGTAGGAATTGGTTGAGGGCTTGGTGCAGGGCATATTCAGTCGCGGCATCCAGAGCCGAGGTGGCTTCATCGAGAATCACCACTTTCGGCTCGGCCAGCACCATCCGCGCAATGGCCAAGCGCTGACGCTGACCGCCAGAGAGGCGTACGCCGGAGCGGCCGACAATGCTGTCCAGCCCCTGCGGTAAGGCGCGAATGGTGCCGGCCAGCTGGGCAATTTCCAGTGCACGCCAGCAGAACTCATCACTGCGTTCACGGCCCATGCACAGATTGGCGCGCACCGTATCGTTGAACAGCGCGGGGTGCTGCAGCACCACCGCGACATGCTCACGCACCGTTTCTAGGCCGATCTCTTGCTGGCTGCTGCCACCAAAGCGAATGGTCCCGGCCTGCGGCGTATAGAGCCCGAGCAGCAGTTGCACCAAGGTGCTTTTGCCACCGCCGCTGGCGCCAACAATGGCGACCTTCTCCCCTGGTGCGATGCTCAGGTTGAGGTTATTCAGCACCGGCTCATCGTTGTAGGCAAAGGTCAGGCCGCTAACTTCGATACCCACGGTATCGCGCCCCTTGAACGGGTCAACCTGGCCGGGATACTGCGGCTCATCCTGGCGCGCCAGCAGTTCATTGATCCGGCTTAAGGCGCCGCCGGCGGCATAATAGGCGTATTGCAGGCTAAGCAACTGCTCGACCGGGCCGATCATAAACCACAGGTAACTGAACACCGCGAGCATCTGGCCGATCGACAGGTCGGAAAACAGCACAGTAAGCATGGCCGCGGCACGGAACACATCGATACCAAACTGGAACAGCAAGCCACTGGCGCGGTTGGAAGCATCGGTCTTCCACTGCGAGTTCACCGCAAAGTCGCGCACTTCTTTGGCCCGGCCACCGAGACGACCGAGGAAAAAGCCCTGACGGTTGCCGGCGCGGATTTCCTGAATGGCTTCCAAGGTTTCCGTCAACGCCTGGGTAAAGCGCGAGGTGCTGTCGTTTTCCAGTTTTTTAAGGTGTTTGACCCGCTTGCCCAACTGCACCGTGGCGTAGATCACCAACGGATTGAACAGCAGAATCAGCAACGCCAATTGCCAGTGCATCCAGATCAGAATCGCCGAGGTTCCAGCCAGGGTCAGCATGGCCACTAGGAAACGGCTGAGGGTTTCGCCAACGAACTTGTCGAGGGTGTCCAGGTCCGTGACCAGGTGCGTGGTCACGGTGCCGCCACCGAGGCTTTCATATTCAGCCAGGGAAATCCGCTTGAGGCGCTCGATCAGGCGAATACGGATGCGGTAAACGATGTCTTTGGAGAGGCGCGCGAACAACCGCGCCTGCAGCACGTTAAACACCAATGCGCCGCCGCGCAGGAACAAGGTCAGCACCAGCATCAGGCCGATATAGCCGGCTGCGGTTTCCCAGTCGCTCGGCAGGAAGTTATCCATCACCTTGAGCGCGGCATCGCCGTCGTTGAGCAGTACTTCGTCGACCAATAAAGGCAGCAGCAGCGGGATCGGCACGCTGCACAGCGTGGCCAAGACCGCGACACAATTGGCCCAGACCAAGGCTTTTTTATGCTGCAAGGCCAGCCGGCGTATTTCTGCCCAGCTCAGGCGATCAAGCATGTTCAACACGCTCCAGCCAGCGCGCCAGCAAGGGCTGCAACACATCAAGCGGCTGGTAGCCGTTGGTCAGCAGCGCCAGTTGGCCATTGCGCTCAGCCAACAGGGTGGGGAAACCGGCAATGCCCAAATCCTGGCTCCAGCTAAAGTCGGCAGCGGTGGCTGCACGCTGCGCGGCGCTGTCGAATGCCTCGGCGAACTCGCTACGTGCAAGCCCAGCACGCTCAGCCAACTCCACCAATACACTGGCGCGGGTGACATCTACGCCCTCTTTATAGAACGCGCGCTGAATCAACTGAGCCAACGGCCAAGTCAGTTGCGGGTCAAGGTGGCGGGCCGTAACCAGGGCGCGGCAAGCCGGCTCGGTGTCGTACACCAAGCCTTCGGGCAAACCCTCATTAAAGTTGAACAGCTGGCCGGTGCTGGCATTCACCGCCTGCCAGTAACCCAGATAACGCACCCGCGCGGCAGCATCAATGGCCACGCTGTCGCGACGCAAACCACCGAGTACCAGTTGCAGGCCAACCCCGGACGCAGCGGCCTGCTCGGCGAGGGACTCCAGCACCGGAGCAAACCCCCAGCACCACGAACACATCGGGTCCATCACATACAGCAGGCGTGCGTGCATGCTCAGGCCTCGCGCGCTTGGCGATGGTTGTAGCCCAAGGGGTGCGGTTGATTACGCGCCTTGGCCAGTTCGATCTGACGCTGGCGCTCACGGGCGCCGGCGCGGGTTTTCTCTGGCAGCGAATCCCAGCAATGCGGGCAGCTGACACCTGGGGTGTACAGCTCGGACTGACGATCCGCCACGGAGACCGGTGTGCGGCAGGCGTGGCACTGGTCGTAGTCGCCTTCCGTTAGGTCATGACGCACGGTCACGCGGTTATCAAACACAAAGCAGTCACCCTGCCATTTGGTTTGTTCCTGCGGCACTTCTTCCAGGTACTTGAGGATGCCGCCCTTGAGGTGAAAGACCTCCTCAAAGCCTTCGCCAAGCATGTAGCTGGAGGCTTTCTCGCAGCGGATGCCACCGGTGCAGAACATCGCGACTTTCTTATGCTTGGCCGGGTCGAAGTGCGCCTTGATGTACTCGGGAAACTCGCGGAACGACCTGGTTTTTGGGTCTACCGCGCCTTCAAAAGTGCCAATCGACACCTCGTAGTCGTTGCGCGTATCAATCAGCAGTACTTCAGGGTCGCTGATCAGCGCGTTCCAATCTTTGGGCTCAACGTAGGTGCCAACCTTCTGATTCGGGTCGACGCCGGGCACACCGAGGGTGACGATTTCCTTCTTCAGCTTGACCTTGGTGCGGTAGAACGGCTGTTCATCGCAGTAGGACTCTTTGTGATCGATATCGGCCAGGCGCGCATCCTGGCCAAACCAGGCCAGCAGGCCATCAATACCGGCGCGGCTGCCAGACACGGTGCCGTTTATGCCCTCTTCGGCAATCAGCAACGTGCCTTTGATACCGTTATCCAGCATGGCTTGCAGCAGCGGCTCACGCAGCTCATGAAAATCTGGCAGGGAAACGAATTTATACAGCGCGGCGACAACGATCTTGTCAGTCATGGGTATGTCCTTCAGTAGTCGCCCACGTAAAGGGCGGACTGGGATAAATAAAATTACCGCAAGCAATTGTTCACGTTGCTTGCGGCGAGTTACAACGTGACCGCCAGGTCCAGCGGTGCACAAACAAATACGCCGGCGCTAGGCCGGCGGGGGCGACAGTTTACTGTCCTTGAGTAACGCCGTGTAGAGGCGAATTGCCTCAGTGGCCGCCTTTGCAGGTGGGAGAGGCAGGTGCCACGCCCTGCTGCGACCATTCATCCGGGGTGTAGGTGTGCAGCGCCAGAGCATGAATCTGCCCCATCAACTCACCCAGGCAGGCATACGTCTTCTGGTGGCGTTTAACCGCATTCAGCCCCGCAAACTGCTCGCTGACGACCACGGCTTTGTAGTGGGTTTCCAGGCCACGGCTGTGCATGTGGCTTTCATCCAGCACTTCAAGGTGTTGGGGCTGCAGAGCCTGTAAAGCTTCCTGCAACAGATCGATCTTCGGCATCACGGGGCTCACTCAGGGCTTCTTAGGGGTTAGTTTTGTGGTCATTTCTGCCAGCAATTGATTGACCTTGGGCACTGCTGCTTCCAGCTTGCTCTGAGTCAATTGCGCCGACTGCGCCGTCAACGTAGGCATCTGCTCCAGCACTTTCTTGCCCAGCGGCGATTCGTAGAAGCGGATCAGGTCTTGCATTTCCTGCTCGTTGAACGTGCGGGTGTAGAGCTTGACCATGTCCGGCTTGAGTTTGTCCCAGCCCACGGCCTGTTCAAGGGCCGTATTGGCCTGAGCCTGATAGGTTTCCAGTACGGCCTTTTCACTTTGCGGGGCATTGCTCTCGGCAAAACGCTGGGCAAACATCTGCTGCACCTGCGCATACACCGGCACCGCCAGCTTGTCGGCACGCGCCAATAACAGGAAGCGCTCGGCATCCGCGGCATGGCTCTTGGCATCGGCGAAAACCTGTGCGCTACCGCACGTCAGTAATAAGGCAGCACAAAAGGCGGGTAAACGTGACATGTACTACTCCTGAACATGAAGAGCCCTGTTTGACTCAATTGACGGCATTTTGTGCCCAAGCGCTTGTCCTACTCAAGCATGG
Organism: Pseudomonas sp. MIL19; assembly: GCF_028680365.1. Lineage (NCBI taxonomy): Bacteria > Pseudomonadati > Pseudomonadota > Gammaproteobacteria > Pseudomonadales > Pseudomonadaceae > Pseudomonas > Pseudomonas sp. MIL19. The sequence goes on from NZ_JAPPVG010000018.1 coordinate 26,074, forward strand.
ACGGCGGCCCAAGCAATTCACGCTGCAACTGTGCACTGGCGCACAGCCTGCTTAAAGGCCAAAATGCCAGTAATTGTCGCGCTGACACGCACCGGCGCATGCTCGGTGGATTGTCCCGCAAGATTCAACATGCCCACGCCCGTAAAGGCCAAGCATTCGCACACACATGGACGTGCCCAATGAACAGCCTCACCCTGCCTGAGCCTTTCGCCGCCCTCGCGCTATGCGACAGCCGCGGTCAGCTCAACCCTCAAGCGATTGGTTGGTCACCCCGGCCCATGGTTGATTGCGCCATCCCCGGCCATTTTGGTCGGCGCAAGCGCTGGAACCACTGGTGCATCACCACACCGCACTGGATGCTGTCTTTTACCCAGGCCGACCTCGACTATCTGGGTTATGCCGCTGCCTATTTTCTTGACCTGGAAACCGGTCAGGCCGCCGCTTTCAGCCAATTCCACCTGCTCGGTCGCGGCCATGATCTGCCAGACCAACCGCAGAAAAGCCACGCGTTCAACCACCCTCACCTGCAATTACGTGTCGCTGAACAAGCGGGTCGCAGCTGCATTACCATCAATGCCTCGAGCATTGGCGGTCAGCCGTTGCAGGTTGATCTGGATGTCCAACGTCCGGCTCACCTCGACTCAGTCAACCTGGTCGCCCCGCTGGGCCCGAAGTGCTTCCATGCCACCAGCCGTCATCTTGGCCTGCCCTGCAGCGGCAGCGTGCGCTTGGGTAAACAGCAGTACAGCTGTCCCACCGGGCAAAGTTTTGCCTCGCTGGACTTCGGTCGTGGCGTCTGGCCGTTCAACAGCCACTGGACCCGCGCCGCCTTCGCTGCGCCAGGCGGCATTGCCGGCAACTTTGGTTCGGGCTGGACGGACTACAGCGGCCTGTCGGAAAACACCCTGTGGTTTGGCGGCGAACTGCAACATCTGGATATTCCCATCACCATCACCATCACCCAGTCACCGCATAGCTCGCTGGCGCCCTGGCAGCTGCGTAGCCCGGGTAACAGCGTTAACTTGACCTTTACCCCACGCCAACGCCATAAGGCCTACCGCCGGCTAGGACCGTTTTATGCCGATACGCGGCAGTGGTTCGGCCATTTCGACGGGGTCTTGCATGGCCCGCAAGGCGAGCGCGTGCCCGTCCAAAATGCCCTTGGCTGGCTTGGCGACACTCGCGCACGCTGGTAGAAGAGCCTCAATGTTGAACCTCTGCGCCTAGTGAGCGACCTAAGCTGAGATAAGGCCGTGCCAGGCAATGGCCCGGCCATCCTTAATGCTGCATGCGCCACAATCAGGAGAGCCGCCATGAGCCGCACTGAAACCGACAGCCTGGGCCCGATTGAAGTACCGGATGAGGCTTACTGGGGCGCACAGACCCAGCGTTCATTGATCAACTTTGCAATCAGTCAGGAGCGCATGCCGTTGCCGGTGGTGCATGCCCTGGCGCTGATCAAAAAGGCTGCGGCACGCGTCAACCAACGTATTGGCGAGTTACCCGCCGACCTGGCCAGGCTGATCGAGCAAGCCGCCGACGAGGTGCTAGCCGGCCAACACGATGGGCAATTCCCGCTGATGGTCTGGCAGACCGGCAGCGGCACGCAGAGCAATATGAACGTCAATGAAGTCATCGCCGGGCGGGCCAATGAGCTGGCCGGTAATGGCCGTGGCGGCAAGTCACCCGTGCACCCCAACGACCATGTCAATCGTGCACAAAGCTCCAACGATAGCTTCCCTACCGCCATGCATATCGCCGCTGCGCAGGCCGTGCAGCAGCAACTGTTGCCGGCCATCCGTGAGTTGCGTGAAGGCCTGCAGGAACAGGCCGAGCGCCATGCCCATCTGCTCAAAACCGGGCGTACGCACATGATGGACGCCACGCCGATGACCTTCGGCCAGGAGCTGTCGGCCTTTGTCGCCCAACTGGGTTACGCCGAACGGGCCATTCAGGTCGCCCTGCCCGCCGTCTGCGAGCTGGCCCAAGGCGGCACGGCCGTGGGCACCGGGCTGAATTCGCCGCAAGGCTTTGCCGAAGCCATGGCCGCCGAACTGGGCCCACTGAGCGGCCTGCCACTGGTCAGCGCACCCAATAAATTTGCCGCCCTGGCGGGCCATGAGCCGCTGGTAACGTTGTCGGGCGCGTTGAAAACCCTCGCCGTGGTGCTGATGAAACTGGCCAACGACTTACGTTTATTGGGCTCTGGACCGCGCGCAGGGATTGCCGAAGTCCGCCTGCCGGCCAATGAGCCTGGCAGCTCGATCATGCCGGGCAAGGTCAACCCAACCCAGTGTGAGGCGCTGTCGATGCTGGCCTGCCAGGTGCTGGGTAACGACACCAGCATTACCTTTGCCGCGAGCCAGGGGCATCTGCAGCTCAACGTGTTTAAACCGGTGATCATTCACAACCTGCTGCAATCGGTACGCTTGCTGGCCGACGGCTGCCATAACTTCCAGCAGCATTGCATTGCTGGTCTGCAGCCGGATGCCACGCGTATGGCCGAGCACCTGGAACGCGGCCTGATGCTGGTCACCGCGCTCAACCCGCATATCGGTTACGACAAAGCGGCGCAAATCGCCAAACAGGCTTACCAGGAAGGCACCACCCTGCGTGAAGCGGCGCTGCAACTGGGCTACCTGAGCAATGAGCAATTCGACGCCTGGGTGCGCCCGGAAAACATGCTGGAGGCCGGTCAACATGAGTGACGCAGCAAAGAGCGGTGCAACGCCATTGGAAGGTGATGGTAAGCGCATCCTGATGATTCTCGGCACGCCGAAAAACAGCAGCCTGTGCCATGCATTAGGTGAAGCCTATGCCCAGGGCGCTCGCAGCAAAGGCCACGTGGTGCGCCAGTTGAAACTAGGGGAAATGAACTATGACCCTGTACTGCGCGATGGCTACGAGCAAAGCCAACAACTGGAACCCGACCTGCTGGAAGCGCAGCGGCAGATTCATTGGGCCGAACACTTGGTATTCGTCTACCCGGTTTGGTGGGGCGGGATTCCGGCGCTGCTCAAAGGTTTTTTTGACCGCACCTTTCTGCCTGGCTTTGCCTTTAAGTACCGCAACCGCTCACAACGCTGGGACAAACTGCTAAGCGGCCGCACTGCGGATCTGCTGGTGACAATGGACACCCCGCCTTGGTACTTCCGCTGGATCTATGGCGCACCCGGGCATCGACAAATGACCCGTACCATTCTTGGTTTCAGCGGCATCAAAACCCGCCGCCTGGCCGAATTTGCTCCGGTACGCCCCTCTAGCGAAGAACAACGCCAGAGCTGGTTACGCCGTGCGGAAGCACTGGGCGTGCGCGCTTAAACCTATCAAGCCAGCGCGGCCAAGCGCGCCTTCCGGGCGCGCCAACCCGCCAGTAGCGAAGGCCCGAGCGCAGTCAGCGCCGAACCCATTACCACCAGCACCGCGCCAGCGTAAGCCAACCAGTTGATCTGCTCCGGCTGCACATATTCAGGCCACCAACTGGCTGCCAGCGCCACCGAGATAAACGTCACCAACGGCGTAATGGCCAGCGCCGCGCTAACCCGCGAGGCCTCCCAGTGAGCCAGCGCCTCGGCAAATGCGCCATAGGCCACCAGGGTATTCAGGCAGCAGGCCAACAGCAGCCAACCCTGCAGCGGGCTCAACTCCAGCGCCTGCAGTGGATGCGCCCAGGGGGTTAACAGCAAGGCGCACGCCAGATAAATCACCATCATCACCTGCAGCGAGTTCCACACCGTCAGCAGCTGCTTTTGCGCCAGGCCATAAAACGCCCAGACAAAGGCGGCCAGCAACACAGTCAATACGCCGGTGGTGTAAGCCGTCAGCGAGTTCAACAGTTCATCCAGACGCTGATTAAAGAACAAGGCAAAGCCAACCAGCAGGACCAGCAAGCCAAGCCCCTGGCCCAGACTGAAGCGCTCGCGAAAGACGAACAAACTGCTGATCAGCAACAAAATCGGCGCCACCTGAATCACCAGCTGAGTGGTGCCAGGGCTGAGCAAATTAAGGCCAACGAGGTAAAGCACATAGTTGGCCGTCAAGCCGGCGATCGCCAGCAACAGCAACCATACACCCTTTTTCCCCAGCGGGCGGAACGCTGGCAAGCGCCTACTGGCGGCCAAATAAGCCAGCAAAATCGAGCCGGACACCAGCAGGCGAAACCAGGTCACCGTAACCGGGTCCATGACCTGTAGCACTTGCTTGAGTTTGATCGGCAGAACGCCCCACAACACGGCGGTCAGCAAGGCGAGAAACAGACCGTAGAGCCAACGACCAGAAGAAATATGCATACCGGTTCCGCAATCAACGCCTCAACCTTTGCCCAGTGCAGGTTACAGCGGCGAACGCACAGTTTAAGGCGCCGACTCTAACCGGCACAGCTACAGCGAAGCGCCAGCAAAAAGCGCAACTGTACTGATAGCCGAAACATCAGGCCAGCGAATTGGCGTCAAAACTCACCAAAAGCACGTAAAACCCTGCAAATAACCCGCAAAAACGACCATCCATCGTTAACTTAGATAGATGATCCGGTGAGGTTTAGACTTCCTTTAGCAACTTATTCTTGCGGGAGTTCATCTATGTTCGGTCAACGCGCTATCGATCACAGCCCTGGCACTCACTATCGCAGCGAGCGCGTCAGCGCGGTCAACGGCCAATACTTTTTCTCCACCCGCGAGGGGTCATTGGAAGGGCCCTATTTCACGCGATCGGATGCTGAGCGTGAGATTGCTTTCTATATTCGCCGGATGATCCAGGCGAACGAGATCATCGAGAGCCGTGCGTTCTGAGCCATCGCATCCTATGAACAAAAAAACCGCGATCACTCGCGGTTTTTTGTGGGTTCAACGCAGATGCTGATCAGCGCACTGCTTCAAACAGCCCTGTTGCCCCCATACCGCCACCCACGCACATGGTGACAATGCCGTAACGCAGGTTGCGCCGCTGCAACTCACGCACCAGATGGCCGACTTGGCGCGAGCCAGTCATGCCAAACGGGTGACCAATGGAGATCGAACCGCCATTAACGTTGTACTTGGCGTTGTCGATCCCCAGACGGTCGCGCGCGTACAGGCACTGCGAGGCGAACGCCTCATTGAGTTCCCACAGGTCAATATCGGCAATGCTCAGCCCCTTGGCCTTGAGCAGCTTGGGCACCGAGAACACCGGGCCAATGCCCATTTCATCCGGCTCACAGCCCGCAGCAACAAAGCCGCGGAAAAACGCCAGTGGTTTGAGGCCCAGTTCAAGGGCTTTTTCCAGGCTCATGACCAGGGTCATCGACGCCCCGTCGGACAGCTGCGAGGCATTGCCCGCGGTGACCGAACCGTCATCGGCGAACACCGGCTTGAGCGCGGCCAGGCTTTCCAGAGTGGTGTCGGCGCGATTGCAGTCATCATGGGCGACGATGCCATCAACAATGCTCTTTTCACCGCTGGCTTTGTCCTCGACCTGATACTTGACGTGCATCGGCACGATTTCATCGTCAAACAAACCTTCAGCCTGAGCTCGCGCGGTGCGCTGCTGACTTTGCAAGGCGTAGGCGTCCTGCGCCTCACGGCTGACGTTGTAACGGCGCGCGACGATCTCGGCGGTCTGGCCCATGGGGTAATAGATACCTGGCACGTCTTTTTGCAGCACCGGGTTGAACAGGTTCTGCGTGTTCATGCTTTTCAGGGTCATGGTGATCGACTCGACACCACCGGCCACGATCACATCGCTGCAACCGGACGCCACCTGATTGGCCGCAATTGCAATGGCCTGCAGACCCGAGGAGCAATAACGGTTGAGGGTCATGCCGGCGACATTGATGCCCAGCCCCGACAGCACGGCGACGTTACGGCCGATGTTCATGCCCTGCGCGCCTTCGTTGGAGCCGGCGCCGACGATGCAGTCGTCCACTAAGGCTGGATCGATGCCAGTGCGCGCCAGCAGTGCATTGACGCAATGGGCCGCCATGTCGTCTGGACGGGTCAGATTGAACTTGCCGCGAAAAGACTTAGCCAAACCAGTCCGTACGCTGTCAACGATCACCACTTCACGCATGCTGCACCTCATTGTCATCGGGTTAAGTTGCCAATGAGAATAAGACCGAAAAATCTCGCAGGGCGATGATCATTCATCAGGCGTATGCGCAACCATCCTCTAGCGCTGACGCGCAGCCACTCAGTGCTTGTCGAACGCGGCCTCGAGCGCCTCGTTAATGGTGCGCAGCACTTTGATCCGGGCAAAGCGCTTGTCATTGGCCTCCACCAGCGTCCACGGGGCAATTTCCGTGCTGGTGCGGTCGACCATATCGCCCACTGCATCGCGGTACAGCGGCCACTTCTCGCGGTTGCGCCAATCATCTTCGGTGATCTTGAAGCGTTTGAAGGGGATCTGCTCGCGGGCTTTGAAGCGCTCTAACTGGGTTTGCTGATCAATCGACAACCAGAACTTCACCAGCACCACGCCGGCTTCGCTGAGCTGCTCTTCAAAGTCATTGATCTCGCCATAGGCACGTAACCAGTCGCCTGGTTCACAGAAGCCTTCGACCCGTTCCACCAGCACCCGGCCGTACCAGGAGCGGTCGAACAGGGTGAACTTGCCGCGCGCAGGAATATGCCGCCAGAAACGCCAGAGATACGGCTGTGCACGCTCCTCCTCGGTTGGTGCGGCCACCGGCACGATACGGTACTGGCGTGGATCGAGCGCGCCAATCACCCGGCGAATCGCCCCGCCCTTGCCGGCAGCATCGTTGCCTTCAAACACCGCGATCAGCGAATGCCGACGCATGCGCTTGTCACGCATCAAACTAGAGAGCCGCGCCTGCTCACTGATCAGTTGCTCGGAGTACGCGTCCTTGTCCAAGGCCTGGGTCATGTCCAGGCTATCCAGCAGCCCGTGTTCCCCCAGACTGGAGGTCAGCGGTGCCGAATGGGGATGAGGCAGTGGCCTGCTCTTTGCCTTCAGCGCGGCTTGCAAGCCATCAAGCAGAATGCGCCCGACAGTCAGGCTGCGGTAATACTCATCCACGCCCTCCACCACATACCAGGGTGCGTAATCGCGGCTGGTCCGGCGCAAGATGCGCTCACCAACGCGCACAAATTTGTCGTAGGTTTTCGATTGCTGCCAGTCCAGCGGGCTGATCCGCCAGCTGTGCAACGGATCGTCCTGCAGCGCTTTAAGGCGCGCCTTCATATGCTGCTTGGAGAGGTGAAACCAGAACTTGAAGATCAGCGTGCCTTCATCACAGAGCATGCGCTCCATGCCCAGCGTGGTGTCGATGGCTTGATCGAGTACCGCATTCTTGATGCGCTTATGCACGCGCCCTTGCAACATCTGGCTGTACCAGTTACCAAAAAACACGCCGATACGCCCCTTGGGCGGCAGTTGTCGCCAGTAGCGCCAGGCCGACGGACGCGCCAGCTCCTCATCGGTCTGCTGGTCGAAGGTGCTGACCTGAATCAGCCGAGGGTCCATCCACTCGTTGAGCAGCTTGACCGTCTCACCCTTGCCCGCCCCTTCAATCCCGTTGATCAGGATGAGGACGGCAAAGCGTCCTTGCTGCTGCAGCTCGTACTGCGCCTCCAACAGCGCCTCGCGCAGGGCTGGCGCCTCAGCGTCGAAGGTGTCTTTATCGATGCAGCGACCAATCTCGGCAGATTCGAACATGTTTCACTCCCTGACAATATCGCTTGAGCCTAGCGGATAAGCCGTGCCTTGGCTGGCCAAACACGTGCCCCTTGCGGCTAACGCCGAGTAATCAGCCCTTGCTTGGCCGCGCGCGTCAGCTGGCGCACAGTCTCTTCCAGCTGCGCCGCCGTCGGCGCCTGGATCACCGCCATGTCGAAGTGATTGCTGGCAAAGCGCGCCAAGGATTCACCATCGTGAACAAAATTGATAAGAAAGGTACGCGGCCCCGCCCAGCGCTTTGGCCAGCCGTCGAGGTAACGCAGTAAGGTTGGCTGGTGGCTGCCGCCAAGCAGGATTTTCGGATTGCGTTGCACCAGCCCTGAGGTGATTGGGGCCAGGCGAATAAGCGGTTGGGGACAGGTCATCGGTGTGTCTCCGCCTCATTGGGTCCGCTGGGCAGCGGTGAGAGGCGACACCGAACCAGCGCTTTAGCGGTATTTCGAAGCCTCCGTGGAGTACTTCTTAGGGTTGTGCTGTGAGCAAGCAACCCGGCGCCCCGCAAGTAGCTGTTTAAATCGGCGCATGGGTTGGCATCCTAGAGAAGGCCGCGTAAAGCTGTCAATACACGGCATCAAGCACGCGCCGCCAGCTAGCTGCTTAGTTAGTGGGAAAATCACCTCGCGCGGCTTTGAAGTGGCGTGCAACGCGCAGCCCCACAGCACGTTATTGAGGCCTCACGACGTCCTCGCAACGTTACGCGGCGTAACAGACCGCTCCACTAACACGCGGTTAAAAGCGGCAAAAATCAGATAAAACACCTGAAATAGAGCGCTAAAAGTCACTTCGCCTACTACTGGCACGCTTTCTGCCAATAACCCTCAGCTGATGTACACGCCGCAGGATCGGCGTTTTGCCTGCATGGATTGCCTTGAACAGCCCGATCAACCCTAGCGAGAGCACTCATGAACAACAATAAGACTCTGCTCGCCCTCTGCCTCGGCGCCGGTTTACTGGCCTCTGGCAACACTCAGGCCTTCTGGTTTGGCTCCTCCGGTTACACGCAAACCAAATACCCGGTCGTCCTGGCCCATGGCATGCTCGGCTTCGACAGCCTGCTCGGTATCGACTACTGGTATGGCATTCCGGGCGCGCTGCGTCGCGACGGGGCCAGCGTGTACATCACCGAGGTCAGCCAACTAAACACCTCCGAAGCGCGTGGCGAAGAACTGCTGGCACAGGTGGAGGAGATTATCGCCATCAGCGGCAAGCCCAAGGTCAACCTGATCGGCCACAGCCATGGTGGGCCAACCATTCGCTATGTCGCCGCCGTCAGTCCTAACCTGATTGCCTCAGCCACCAGTGTCGGCGCACCGCATAAGGGCTCAGCAACTGCCGACTTTATCCGTCAGGTGCAGCCCGGCTCGGCAGGTGAAACCTTGCTCGCGGGCATCGTCAATGGCCTCGGCACGTTGATCAACTTCCTTTCTGGCAGCTCTAGCACCAGCCCGCAAAACGCCTTGGGCTCATTGGAATCACTCAACAGCCAAGGTGCCGCGCGTTTCAATGCCAAGTTCCCGCAAGGTATTCCTACCACCGCCTGCGGTGAAGGCGCCTACAGCGTAGGCGGCGTGCGCTACTACTCCTGGAGCGGGACCAGCCCGGTGACCAACATCATCGACCCGAGTGACCTGCTGCTGGGTGCCAGCGCACTGACCTTCAACGGCGAAGCCAACGATGGTCTGGTCGGCCGCTGCAGCTCGCACATGGGTAAGGTGATTCGCGACAACTACCGGATGAACCACCTCGATGAGGTCAACCAGACGTTGGGGCTAACCAGCCTGTTCGAGACCGACCCGGTCACGGTCTATCGGCAACATGCCAACCGCCTGAAAAACGACGGCCTGTAATGGATGTGCCAGGGGCTACAAACCGCCCTTGGCGTTTCTACAACCACCGTCTAAAGAGTGCCTGTGAAAAAAATCCTGCTGTTATCCCCGCTGCTGTTCGCCTTATGCCTGGCGTTGGCGCTTTACCTGCAACCGCTGGAAACACCTGGCCAGCTCAGCCGCAATACATCATCCGCCTTAGAGCCAGCAGTAACACAACCCTCAACGCCGACGCAGAAACAGCCGAATAACACAGCTGGCCCTTTGAAAAACCTGCCTGCCTCGTTCGGAGGCACAACGGTGGATGGCACCTTTCGTTTGGATGCCGATGGCAACCTGCTCATCAGCGAGGACATTCGACGGATATTCGACTATTTCCTCGCCGCCGCAGGCGAAGAGCCGCTGCGTACCAGTGTCGAGCGATTGCGCGCCTACATTGCCGCGCAGCTGCCGACCAATGCCCGAGGGCAGGCGCTGGCCCTACTCAACCAATACCTCGACTACAAACGCGAACTGGTGCTGCTCGAGCGCGACCTGCCACAGTCGGCCAACCTGGAAGCCCTGCGCCAGCGCGAGGCCGCGGTGCAGGCCCTACGCGCACGTATCTTTGATGCTCAGACCCAGCAAGCGTTCTTTGCCCGGGAAACGGCCTACAACCAGTTCACCCTGCAGCGCCTGGCCATCCTGCATAACCAGAAGTTGAACGATGCCGGTAAAGCCGCCGCTGTCGACCAACTGCGCAACAGCCTGCCTGCCGAGATGCAGGACACGGTATTGCCACAACTGCAAAATGAGCTGCGCCAGCAGACGGCTCAATTAAAGGCTGCCGGTGCCAAACCCGAACAGATTCGCCAACTGCGTCAGCAGCTGGTGGGGGCCGAAGCCACTCAGCGCCTGGAAGCACTCGACCAACAGCGCAAAACCTGGAAAAAACGCATCGCTCAGTACCGCCGCGACAAAGCCACTATCGAGAACAATACCGGCCTAAGCGACAGTGACAAACGCAGTGCCATTGCCCAACTGGTCATAGAAAACTTCAACGAGCGTGAACAACTGCGTTTGGAAGCCGCCGAACAGCTGGCGACTCAGAACACCTCACAACCCTAAAACGCTAAAACGCTAAAACGCTAAAAGCCCACCGAAGTGGGCTTTTAGCAGGCTGCTGCCGAATTGTTTAACGCTTAACCGGCGATGCGCTTGTCCAGCGACAGCTTGCCAGCACCTTCAAGCAGAATCGCCACACTAATGGCCAGCAGCGCCAGAGCGAACTCATAGCCGTTGTTGCTCATAAAAAAGCCATTGGCCAGGTGCACGGTAGCAATCGCCACCAGCATGGTCACTGCCAACACAGCAGCCGCAGGGCGCGCTAATAGACCGATGACTAAAGCCAGGCCGCCGAAGAACTCTGCACTGCCCGCCATCAGCGCCAGCAGGTAGCCTGGGGCCAAGCCGATACTTTCCATCCACTGGCCTACACCTTCCAGGCCATAACCGCCAAACCAGCCAAACAGCTTCTGTGAGCCGTGAGCGGCAAACGTCAGGCCAGCGATAATGCGCAGCACGGTCAGGCCGTAGCCCGCTTGAGTAGCAACAACAGATTTAATCAGCGTGTTCATATGCAGCGGTCCTTGTAGTGAGGAGTTGATGGCGTGCAGATTAAACAAATTTACCAATACTTAAAGCGGATAAAATCGCTACAACCGATCAAAAAAATCAATATATTTACACTTCTACCCGGCGCTACGGTTCCAGTAAATAGCGCTCGCGATCATAAGCAAGGTAGTACTTATTGACGCTATTCACATAGCTGACGACGCCCATGCCGATCTGCTCCATGGCCACACGTTCCACCTGAAAGAACCACTGGTTAGGGTTCAGGCCGCGCCTGCGCGCTTCCGCACGCAGGCTTTGCACCCGTTGCGGGCCCATGTTGTAGCCGGCCAGGATAAAAGCCATGCGTTCACGCTCGTTAAGCCGTGGGCTATTGAAATAGTTGCGGCGGATCATCGCCAGGTACTTGGCGCTGGCCTGCACATTGTTATCCAGCACATTGATATTGCTGACACCCACGCTGCGGGCCGCCGCCGGGGTAATCTGCATCAGCCCCGTGGCACCACCCGCCCCCCGTGCAGCCGGGTTAAGGGTAGATTCCTTAAAGGCCACGGCAGCCAAGGCCAGCCAGTCGAAGTTGTTTTGGCTGGCATAGCGCTGCAGCACCGAGCGCACCCGTTCCAGGCGCTGACGCTCAGTGCGACCGAGCGGGTAATGCACCTTGTACAAGCGCCGGTAAACACGCTGAAACGCCGCGTCCTGGTCCGCTGGGTCGCGGTAGCCCTTGAGAAAACGGTCGATGCTCGCGCCAAGCATTGGCGTATCGCGGCGCACATACCAACGCATGTCGCCGTCCTTGGACAGCGGCAAATGACGATCCAGGCGCAGCTTGGGCATGACCTTGGCCCAGCGCTCGGCAATCGGCTGCTCGACCGCCGTGACGCTGAAGATGCCCGCCTGGACCATTTCCAATACATCCTCGACGGCCAGACTGGGGTCGACCCATTCGACAATGATAGGGGAGCGCTTGCTGGCGATAAGCCGCTGGTTAAGCGCCCGGATGGCCTCACCCGCTACGCTGCCCGCAGGCAACGCCAGGCTGCGTCCGGACAACTGTTCAAGGTTCTGATAACGCCGGTTACCCTGCTTAGCAACGATGATCAGCGGCACATTGCTGCGGATCGCCACGCTGGCACTGAGTTTGCTGCCCGGCGGTATATTCAGCAGCTCACCCGGGGCGACCAAGTCACCTTCGCCACGCTGCAAGGCCGCGAGTAGCTGATCCTTGGCACGAGGGATGACTTTGAGCTTGAGCGTACGGCCATCACGCGCGTTACGGTTGAGGTACTGCTCGAAGGCGCGCATGCGCTGGTACTCAACGCCAATACTCTGCCCCTTGACCTCACCGGAACTGTTGCGGCTCTGGTTAACCAGCACGCGCAACTCACCACTGCTACGGATGCTCGCCAGGTCACGGGCGGCCTTGGCCCGTTCAACCTCTAATGGCCCAGCCACGCGCGCGATTGCCGTGCATGACAGCAGCAACAGGCAGCAGGTGAGCAGCACTCGCACCATCAAGGCTCCAGGGAAAAGTCGGCCGATCGCTCAGTGCAGCAGCCCATTGAAACAACCTACGTACAGGGCAACGGCCCCTCGCGCGGGGCGCGGAGGTTGGCACAGCCTGCCCGCGGATACCAGCAAGCACTCACACACAACATCACATAAACGTTTTAAGTCATTGTATTTATTAACTTTTAATCTATTCAAAAAGCTCTGCTATGCTGGCCTGTCAATTCAGCAGGTAGCACCATGCAACTCATCGATATCGGCGTCAATTTGACTCATCCAAGCTTTGCCGAACAGCGCGAAGCACTCCTCACTCGCGCTTATGCGGCGGGCATCCAGCAAATGCTGCTCACCGGTACCAGCCTAGGCGAAAGCCAGCACGCCCTGGAACTCTGCCGACAGTTGGATGATAGCGCCGAGCATTTGTTCAGCACCGCCGGTGTGCACCCACACGATGCGAACAGCTGGAACAGCGACAGCTACGCCGAACTCAAGGCCCTTCTGGCCGACCCCAGGGTGCGTGCAGTGGGCGAATGCGGCCTGGACTTCAACCGTGATTTCTCGCCACGCCCGCAGCAGGAACTGGTGCTCGAGCAGCAGCTGGCTCTGGCGGTGGAGCTACAGCTGCCCGTGTTCCTGCATGAACGCGATGCCGACGAGCGCCTGCTGGCAATCCTGCGCCACTACCGCGACCAGCTACCGGCAGCCGTGGTGCACTGCTTCACAGGGGAAAAACGCGCGCTGTTCAACTACCTGGATATGGACCTGCATATCGGCATCACGGGCTGGATCTGTGACGAACGCCGCGGCAGCCACTTGCATCCACTGGTCAGGGAGATCCCCCGCGGCCGTCTGATGCTGGAAAGTGATGCGCCCTTCCTGCTGCCACGCAGCCTGCGGCCAAAACCCAAGAGCGGCCGCAACGAACCAGCCTTCCTTGTAGAGGTGCTCCGTGAAGTGGCCCTGCACCGTGGTGAAGCCGAGCACGATGTGGCCGCCCACAGCAGTGCCAGCGCACAGGCCTTTTTCAATTTACCAAGCCTGAATGGCGCTCAATCGGCCAGTTGAGTGGGCCTATTGATAAGGATCAATAGGCCATGATTGGCTTTAGCCGATACTGCTGGCACTTTGCCAAAAATGATTTTTACCTAGTGGCCTAAACCCGATGGGCGCCTCGCCGATATAAGGTTTGTCGAACAACTGCCTTCGATTACCCAGCAAATCTGAATACCAGCAACCAACCTTCACAAGGAAGAGATGTGCATGAGTCACTGGATTAGCGATCTTTCCCTGAAATACAAATTCTGGGCTGTAAACGCGGTGGCTTTCTTCACCACCTTGTTGCTGGTGCTCTACGCCCTACATCTGGAACAACAATCGCATTACGACGCAGCCAAGCAGGCAGCGCAGCAACAGGCCCGCCTGTTAAGCCAATGGCCTCAAGACCAGGCCTTGCCAAGCGCCAACAACCTGCTGAGCTTTAGCGCGGATCAGGCCCCGCGCCTGCCGGACAACCAGGGCAGCGCCCTGCTCAACGCGCGCGGCTGGGTCGAGTTAAACGGCAGTGAGGGCCTGATCGGGGCTGAGGTTATTGTCCGGGATGACGGTCAGCGCCTGGCCGTCAGCGCAGTGGCGCCGAGCTTCAGCGATGTATTTTTCAACCGTGCCCTCAGCTATGCCGGGGTCGTCGCGCTATTGATGCTGCTGTTGCTGGCCGCTTCGCAATTATTGATTCGCTTCCTCCTTAGCCATCTCAACACCCTCAAGGACGTGATGCTGCAGGTGGAGAAAAGCGGCGACCTGAGCGCTCGCGTACCACTCGACTGCCGCGACGAAGTGGGCCAAATGGCCAGCGCCTTCAATGCCATGCAAGCCGGTTATCAACGCGTGGTGGGCATTGTGGCGCAGTCGGCGGCGCAGTTGGATGAAGGCGCCGAACGCCTGGCCGGGAATATGCGTGAAGTGCGCCACGGCATGCTTGAGCAACAAAGCGAAACGGAACAAGCCGCCACGGCCATCAACGAAATGTCCGCCACGGTTCACCATATTGCCGAACACACCGCCGACACCCGCGATCAATCGAAAACCGCCGAGCAACTGACCCGCAGCGGTCAGCAGGTGGTCAACCGCGTGGCACTTTCCATTTCCGGGCTGTCCAGCGGCGTGCAGCAAACCGCACAGATGATCGAACAACTGGCGGCCGACAGCCAGAAGATCGGCGGCGTGGTCAGTGAAATTCATGGCATCGCCGAACAAACCAACCTGCTCGCCCTTAACGCCGCAATCGAAGCGGCCCGCGCAGGCGAAATGGGTCGAGGCTTTGCCGTGGTTGCCGATGAAGTGCGCAACCTGGCCAAGCGCGTACAGGACTCCACCGACCTCATCACCCAGATGATCAACACCCTGCAAAGTGGCACCCGTGATGCCGTGGACTTTATGCAGGACAGCTCGATCAAGGCCGATGAGTGCGTCAAACAAGCCGATGAAGCCGGTCAGGCGCTGGCCGCTATCACCGAGTCCGTGGCGCACATGCGTGAAAGCAATACGCAAATCGCCGTCGCGGCTGAACAACAGAGCCAGGTGGCCGAAGAGATGAGCCGCGCGGTAATCCGCATTCGCGATGTAACCGAACAGACCGTCAGCCGTACCGGCCAGTCGGCTGTCACCAGTGCCGACCTGGCCAACCTGGCCGGCGAGCTAAATACCGCCATTCGCCAGCTCAAGCTCTAGAGCGTGCTTAACGCGGCCTAGGCAAACACCGCCACGGTCTGGCGACTGATCGCCAACAGCTCCCCTGTTGGCGACCATAACGCTGCAGCCACATGCCCATAACCATCGCGAGCGTGCTCGATCTGCGCGCGATACAGGCACCAGTCCGCAATACTCAACGTGCTCATGGGCTGCACGAACTCAATGGTCCACGTCAGCGAGCTGCCAGGGGCTGGTGCCGTCAGATGCGGCAGCACCGCAGGCGGCCAGGCATCAACCAAGGCCAGCAGGTGGGCCTCATCGGCCGCCTCGATGCGGGTTTGATCGCGCAAACGCACCCAGCCGCCCATCTCCCGCGATGAGTTACCGCTAAACGGCATGCCACCAAAGGCCCAGCGCATGGCCAGGTGACGGGTAAATTCTGGGGTTACGTTGGGGATATAGGGCAGCTCTTGGCACTCATCGACCGGCTTGGCCTGCGGGGCCGGCTCGGCTTGGACCGCAATGCGTGAATCACGCCCGGCGCCGAAACTCCCCTGCACGATGGTCACCACCTGGCCATCTTGTACGGCCCGGCCCAGCACCTGACTGACAGCCTTGCCTTCACGCAGTACTTCCACGCTAAAGCTGATGGGTACATCCGGCGCAGCAGGGCCGACAAAAGTGATCGCTAGGGAGCGTGGCGGCCGCCCATCGGGCACCTGAGCACGCATGGCTTCGTACACCAACGCCGCCACCAGCCCGCCAAAGCTGGCGCGGCCCTGCCCCCATTGCGCGGGAATATGCACGGCCTGCGGGTTGTCGCGCACGGCTTGAAGTAACTCGGAAAAAACCATAACCACCTCAATCACTAAAGATGTCGGTGATCTTAGGACAAAGGCAGGGGGGATTGGCACGCCATTTCAGCCAAATAAGCCGAAGGTATATCGGCTGATCAGCCCTTCACGCGGGCAAAGGTCTTAGCCAATTGCACTAAAGCCAGATCAGCCTCTTGCTCAGCTTGCTGCATGGCTGCGCGCCAAGTGGCCACGCACGGCTGTAAATCGGCCTCGCTCTCGGCGCGTAGCAACCACTGCCAATGGTCGTGCCAATCACCCAATGCGGACTGGGCCTGTTTTAAGCGCATACGCGTGCGCCCGGATAAATCGCTCAATTGCGGATAAGCCTCAGCCGCATAGCGCAGGCGTTTGACCAGCAAGCGCAGGCGGTGACGGTCATGAGCCGGATCATGCAGCGCCTGCAGCAAACGTTGGCGATCCTTGCGCAAGCGTTTACCAATCAACCTATGCAGGCCACGCAGCTCTGCGCTGGCAGCCGCTTCTCGCCACTGCTGCGGCCACTCATCCAGGGCGCTCAATAGCTGTGCCAGCGCTGCACTGCTCAGTAGCGCGCTATAGCCCTGACGCAACAATGGCTGGCGCGCCTGCGCGGCCATACTGAGCCCTTGCTCATGCAAATAACCGTGCAGCACCTCAAGGTCACGCAGCGGCCCCGTCACGCGGCCTAGCTCGGCTGCGCGCTGTTGCAGGTCCGCGCAGGCCGTCAGTGCCGTTAGCGGCCGCAACAGGCTGCGCAGTTGACGCAAGGCAATGCGCAGATCATGCAGCGCCTCACTGTCTGTGTCCGCCTGCAGCCGCTCACGGCAGGCAAACAGGCGAACCTGTGTGCGCACAACGTGCTGCTGTATCTCACCCATCAAGCCTTGCATCGCCTCACTCCTGTGAAATCGTGCCCCCAGCTTATGCGCTTATTGATTTGCCACAAGTGCTCAACCGCTAGGGCTGCACACGGGTAAATCGCCAAGGTAATGCCCGGCGCAGTGCCTTTAGACGCTGACGCAGTTGCACGGCGCTGAGCATTTGACCGGCATAGCGCTGCGCCTCGAATGCCGCCGCAAACCCTGCAATCGCCTGCGCCTGCTCAGGTAACAGTAAGCCTGCCCTAGCGGCATAGTCTCGCGGGCCTTCGCCGGGATGTCGCGGTACACCATGACGCGCCAGCAGTGCCTCGAAACGGCGGAACAATCGCTGCTGTACGTCACGCTCACGCTGCCAAGGTTTGAACAGCCAGAGCGCGAGCATACCCAGCAGCACGCCACCACCACCGACCAAGCCGATGACCAGTGACTGGGCATCGACCCGGCCCAACCAGCGCTGCAGAAACTCCAACTGCTGCTGGCTCTGGTAGCCCAGTACCCAACGCTGCCAGCCGTAATTCACATTGTCCCAAGCCAGGCGCAGCTCATTCAGCCAACTGAGATTGCGATAGCGCAGTGGCGAAAAGGGCGAGTCCTCAAGAAAACTCTGCTCACCGGCCAGGGCTTCCTCCAGGCCTTGGTCGATCCGCTCGGGCGCCACCTGAAAGGTCGGATCAACACTGACCCAGCCACGTCCTGCCTGCCAATACTCGACCCAGGCATGGGCATCGAATTGCCGCACCTGCACGTAGTTGCCCGCCGGGTTGAACTCGCCGCCTTGATAGCCCGCCACCACCCGCGCCGGAATCCCAGCCGCGCGCAGCACAAAGGTCATCGCGCCGGCATAGTGGGCACAGAAGCCGCTGCGCGTCTCGAACAAAAAGTCATCGATATTGTTCACCCCCAGCGCGGGCGGACGCAGGGTGTAGGCATAGGGCTCACGGTTGAAGTGGCTGAGTAGCGCCTGCACCAGTTGCTCAGGCTGCGGATAGTCGCGCTTGAGTTGCTCAGCCCAGGCGCGACTGCGCGGTTCGCCTTGCGCCGGCAGCTGCAAGGCCCGGTGCATGAACCCAGCGGCCAATTGCGGTTCCCGCAACGCCTGCGGCCAGGAGCTGACCTGATAGATCAACGAGCGATCCACCGGCTGTCGACGCTGCAGGCGAAAATCACTCATCAGCCGCGTCTGTTCTAGATTGGTTTGCGCCACATCCAGGGCGAACAGCCAGCGCTGCCCGCTCGGTTGCATAACGATGCTGTAGTTCAACGCCTCACCGCGCTTCTGCCACTGCGCACCGGGAGCAAACTCGGCGTAATCGGATTGTGACCAGCGCCGCCCATCGAAGCGATCCAGGGTCAAGGCACGCCAATACAGCTCACTGCGTGGCGGCGTTGCACCGTCGAAACTGGCGCGAAACGCCAACGCGGCGGAGCGACTGAGGTCGGCAATATCCGCCGGCGCCATGCTGTCTGACAGGCCGGTAGTGGCCTTGTCGTTGGGCACCGGCAACGACCAGAGCGGCCCCATGCGCGGGAAGAATATAAACAGCAGCAGCATCACCGGCAGCGCTTGCAGCATCAGGCTGCCAGCCAGGCGCGCGGTTGGCCACGGTTGGGCGGCCAGGCTGCTCTGCTGCAGGCCAATCAGCGCGGCAAGCAAGGCGGTCACCGGCAACAGGCTGTAAAAGGCCATCAGCATGCTGTCATCGAACAGGTAGGCGGTGACCACCACAAAGAAGCCGAGGAAGATCAGCACCAGCGCATCACGCCGCGTGCGCATTTCCAGCAGCTTGAGCACAAACGCGGCGATCAGCAGCACCACCCCGGCATCCAGTCCGACCAGGCTGCCGCGGGACACAAGCACCCCCACGGCTGCCGCCAGCATCAACGCGCCCTTGGCCCAGGCATTCGGGTAGCGCGCGCGCATGCGGAATATCTGAATCCGCCAAGCCGCACTGCCCAGCCACAGGCCGATGATCCAAAACGGCAAATGACTTAGGTGCGGAATAATTACCAGCAGCTGCGCCACCAGCAGCCACGTCAGGCTGACCCGGGGAATTGTCATGACTCGGCTCATGACGCACGGCCAAACAGCGCCAGCGCGCGCAAGCAGGCATCACGATGCAGCTCGCCGCTGTCGGCGCTCAACAGCTGGCCCGGCAAGCTCAGGGCAAATGGCTGCTGGCGCTCGGCCAGTTGCAGCACCCAGTGGCAGAGTAATGACAGGCGCGTTTCAACATCACCGGGCATGGCGTCGAAATCCAGATGCAGATCGCGCCCGCTGATCGAAGCAAAATCCTTGACCAACAGGCCCTGGCCTCTGGAATAGGCCTTCCAGTGCAGACGCCGCTTGGAATCACCCGGCTGATAGTTTTTCAGCCCTTGGTAATCATCGACACCCTGGCCATGTGCACGACTGCCCTCCTCGTCCTGATCGTCACTGGCCCCGGCGGACAGCGGCAACTCACCCGGCAAGGGCCGCGGATAGACCAATACGCGCTGGTCCAGGTCGAGCCAACTCCAAGCCACCAAAATCCCCAACGGAAAGCGGCTTTCGACCCGCAAACGGCCTGGCCGCAGCCAGCCGCGCTGCAACGCAGGCAGGTTCAACTGACACTCGCTCACGCCTTGAGCCGGCACGTCTAGGGTCTGCAACTCGGCCGGTGGCCAACCCAGGCTGACGGCCTGATGCGGCCGCTGACTGCTTTCCAGGCGTACACGAAAACCGGCGGGCTCGCCGACAAACACCGCCGGGGTGCTGCCGGCCTTGATGATCAGCCCTGCCAGGTTGCGGTAGGTGTGCAGAATGGCGACAACAAACACCGAGCCCAACAAAAACGTCAGGGCGTAAGCCAGGCTGTTCTGGTAATTGATTGCGGCCAGCAACATCAGCAGCAACGCCGAGATAAAGGCCGCGCCGACCCGGCTGGGGATGATAAAAATCCGCCGTTGGTTGAGCCGCACACTGGCGGCGGGCGGAATGCGCCGAGTCAGCCAGCGATTCCAGCGTGGCCTGAGCTGAGCAATCAAAGCGCCGGCACCTCACGCAGCAGCCACTGCACCAAACTGCCCGCCCCATGCCCGGCCGGGTCGGCACGTTCACGCAGGCGATGGCCGACCACCGAAGGCAACACCGCCTGCACATCTTCCGGAATTACATAATCACGCCCGGCGAGAAACGCCCAAGCCCGCGCCGCGGCGAGCAGTGCCAGGCTGGCCCGCGGGGACAGGCCCCAGGCAAATTGCGGCTGGGTGCGGGTGGCATCGACCAGACGCAGCACATAATCGACCAACGCATCGCTGGCGCGCACCTTCGGCACCTCAGCCTGAATCAGCGCCAATTCAGCATGATCCAGCAGCGCCGGCAAACTGGGTAACAAGGAACGTCGCGAATCACCGAGCAACAGGGCTTTTTCCGCTGCTTTGCCGGGGTAGCCGAGCGACAAGCGCATGAGAAAGCGGTCCAGCTGCGACTCAGGCAAGGCAAAGGTGCCGCCCTGGCTCACCGGGTTTTGCGTGGCAATGACAAAAAACGGTTCAGGCAACGGTCGGGTCGCGCCCTCGATGGTCACCTGGCCCTCTTCCATAGCCTCAAGCAATGCGCTCTGGCTTTTCGGCGTGGCGCGGTTGATCTCATCGGCCAGCACCAGCTCGGCAAAGATCGGCCCCGGATGGAAGATGAACTGCCCAGTGTCCTTGTCGAACACCGAGGTGCCAAGGATGTCCCCCGGCAGCAGGTCAGAGGTGAACTGGATACGCTGAAAACTCAGCCCCAGTACTTTGGCCAGGGCATGGCTGAGGGTGGTTTTGCCCATACCGGGCAAGTCCTCAATCAACAAATGGCCTTGGGCTAACAGGCAAGTCAGCGCCAGGCGTACCTGCGGCTCCTTGCCCAAGAGCACGTGATTGACCGTCTGCAGCACAGTTTCCAGTTTGGCGCGCATGAACCACTCCTAAAGGCTAGCGGACGATGCTACTGCGCGATGCGGCCAGGGCATAGCCACTGGAAACCTTTACTGACGAACTTGTGACACGAACAGCTCAGGACGGCCGTTTTAGATCAAAGCGCTCGGTGGTGCGTGAGTAGGCCGCACCGCCGAGGCGACCAATCAAGTCGAGCTTGCCGGCATCAATGCGACCCTGCTCGTTGAGCACGCGCTCATCGATATGCGCCAACAGCACTTCGGCAAACAACAGGTGGCAGTTAGGTGCCGCCTTTGGGTAAGGCATGGCCTCAACCAAACGGCACTCGAAAGCCACGGCCGCCCCGGCCACGCGCGGTGGCTTAACCTGCACCGACGACAGGCTGGCGATGCCACAGTGTTCAAATTCGCTGATGGCGTGAGGCAATAGCGCCGCGCTGGCGTTCATCGCCTCGGCCTGCTCGAAAGACACCAGTTGAATCACCAGCTCGCCACTTGCCTGCACATTCAGCAAGGTATCTTTCAGGCTGCCATCGCCCCGGTGATTGACGTTGATCAGCAGGGTCGCGGGGTCATCACTGATCACGGTAAAAAAGCTGAACGGCGCCAGGTTACTGATCCCGTCTGCCGACAGGCTGGAGACCCAGGCAATAGGGCGCGGCGTGATGGTCGAGGCTAACCAGCGGTAACGGTCAAGCGGTTCAAGGGTGCTGAAATTAAGCTGCATTAGCGCCCCGCTCGCGATTCACGGATGTAGAAACGCGCACGCTCAGACTTCGCGGTGCAGCCTTCGTAGGCTTCAAATTGTTGCTGGGTTTTCGCCGCGGTCAGCAGCGACAAGGCTTTGGAATAACTCACGGTGCCGGCAAAACCCTCGGCCTTGGCCAGGTCCAGTTCACGCCAGGCGGCATCTAACTGGTTGGCACAGCTGTCGCGATAAGCGGTTTTTCCGGCGCAGCCGCTGAGCACCAGCAACACCATAGGCAACACAATCCACAGTTTCATCAGCTAACTCCAGGAAGAGAGACATACTTTGCTTGCGTATCAGGACGCGTAGCCACACCTGATCGCCACGCATTCACACAGCCTTTCAGACGCACAAAACAGATAAAAGTGCCCACACCTCATGCAACCGGCACTCACGCGTGAATGCCGTGGATACTAGCAAATCGCGCCTTGGCGGCGCGCTCTACCGCGCGTATGTTCACTGCATAACGAGTTACGGAGGACAGGCTGATGAGTAAGCGTATTGCGCTGGTATTGGGTTCCGGAGGTGCGCGTGGTTATGCGCATATCGGTGTCATCGAAGAGTTGGAAGCCCGTGGCTATGAAATTGCCTGCATTGCCGGCTGCTCCATGGGGGCGGTGGTCGGCGGGATTTACGCCGCCGGCAAGCTCAATGAATACCGTGAATGGACGCAAAGCCTGGATTATCTGGACGTATTACGCCTGCTCGATGTGAGCTTTAGCCTGGGTGCGATTCGCGGCGAAAAAGTCTTCGGCAAGATTCGCGAAATGGTCGGCGAGATCGACATCGAAAACCTGTCGATCCCCTTTACTGCAGTGGCCACCGACCTCACCAATCAGCAGGAAATCTGGTTTCAGGAAGGCTGCCTGCACCAGGCCATGCGGGCTTCGGCGGCAATTCCCAGCTTGTTCACCCCGGTTATTCAGGGCAATCGGATGCTGGTCGATGGCAGCCTGCTTAACCCACTGCCCATCGTGCCGGTGGTGTCGAGCCACTGCGATTTGATTGTCGCGGTCAACCTCAACTCGAATAATCAGCGCCAGTACGAGCTGCCGATAATCGAGCGCACACCCGCACTCAAAGGGCGTTTCGACCTGCTGATGAGTTCATTGGGCTCGCACCTGCCTTCGTTCAAACGCAAACACGGCGAAGATGACGAAATGCTCTTGCTCGAAGAGCGCGACAGCAGCGTGCAACCGGAAGCCATGAATCCTTGGCAGCAGAATGCCCGAAGCAGCTTGAACAAGCCCGCCGCACCAAAATCCGCCAGCGGCTCGCGAGTTGCCGATCTCAGCGGCCCTGCCTCGCTGCTTGAGTTGATCAACCAAAGTTTTGAGGTCATGCAGACTTCATTGGCACAGTACAAGATTGCCGGCTACCCGCCGGACATCCTGATCAACGTGCCCAAGCGGGTCTGCCGTTTCTTTGAGTTCTACAAGGCCCCGGAGCTGATCATGCTCGGCCGGCAGATAGCCAGCGACACGCTGGATAAATACGAGCGCGGTGAGCGCTAGCCACTGAGCAGCTAACTGCGCGGCGGCTCGGCAGGCTCAGCACTGCTGGTGCTCGAAACGGGAGTTCCTACCCAGTCACTCAGCAGGCTGTAGGCCACTGCCAGCAACGTTGGGCCAAGGAACAGGCCCATAAAGCCAAACGCCAGGATGCCGCCAAACACCCCAAGCAGCACCACAATCAACGGCAAGTTGCCGCCGCGGCTGATCAGGTAAGGTTTGAGGATGTTGTCGACGCCGCTGATCACAAAGACGCCCCAAATCAGCAGGAAGATGCCCATGCCGACTTCGCCCTGCCAGAACAACCAGGCCACAGCGGGGCCCCAGATCAGTGGTGGCACCATGATCAGGCTGAAGCCGAAGGTCATCATCCCCAACACCAACGCACCGGGCACTCCCGCAATGGTAAAGCCAACCCAAGCCAGAATGGCCTGCGCGGTGGCCGTACCGATCACCCCGTTAACCACCCGCTGCACCGTGCCGGCCACGAGTTCCAAGTAGTGGTCGGCGCGATCACCAATCAAACGCTGCAACAGGCTTTGAGCAAATGCGGCAAGGCGCGGCCCATCACGGTAGAAAAAGAACACCAGAATCAAACTCAGCGCCAGCTCCAACATGCCACCGCCAATCTGCGCACTGCGTGCCAGTAGCCAGTTACCCACCTGCCCGAGATAAGGCCGTAGCGTGGCGAAAAACGCGGCGCCCTGTTGGTCGATGGTCAGCCAGAAACTCACCAGGCGGTCCCCCACCAGCGGTACGCCGGCCAGCCAAACAGGCGCCGGCGGTAATCCTTCGACCTGAAAGCCCTTGAGCAAGGCGGTGACATCCTTGATGTGATCCGCCAGGTTGAACCCAAGCATGACCAGCGGTACGGCAACCACCACGGTCCAAACCAGCGTCAGCAGCCCCGCCGCCAACGCCTGACGCCCGCCGAGCAAACGCGTCAGCACGCGCATCACCGGCCAGCTGGCAAACGACAGCACCGCGGCCCAAAACAGCGCCGACCAGAACGGCGCCAACACCCATAGGCTCGCGCCTAATAAGAAAAGCAGCAGTATCTGCACCAGCAGCCGATCGTTATTGGCCATTCGCCCTGCTCCCTGCACAACAAAAAAGGCTCTGCCATAAGGGCAGAGCCGGAAGGTTTTAGTGCGACAAGCCTACGCCACTCAGGTTCTAACGCAGCACGTTAAGTTGTACACCGCTGACATCAGGCTCACCCAACTCCAGACGGCTGGCACGTACACGTTGCGCAACGAGCGCTTCACGCCAGGCTTCAGCCTGGGCACCGCTGATGCTCACACGCAAAGTGCTGTCGAGCCGCAGGCTACGCGCCAGCAATTCAGCCCACGCCGCGCTGGGTTCGACCTGTTTGGCCAGGCGCAGTTCACCGGTGCTTTTCAGCTGGCGCTGCAGCGTCGCAGGGGATGGCAAGACCTCACCCAGTGCGGCATTGGCCGTGAGTAACTCGGCATGCAGATAGGCGCGTTTGTTGCCGCGGGTGATGCTGTACAGCGCCAACAGGCTGTCTTGGCGGGGTTCAGCCAGGCGCATCAAGACATAGGTTTGCTCGTCATCCGCACCCGTTAGCTTAGTGTTGTCGAATACCGCGTTCGCCCACAGGCTGCTTGAGCCGCACTCACGGCCCACGCACCAGTACAGCAGCTCAGCATCTTGCGCTTGCAGGGCTTCCCGAGCATTGGCGAACACCTCATTAGCCGAATGGGTGCGCGGCAACTCATAGGTCACAGCGGTTAGCTGGCCTTGAGCGGCGACTTCGCGCTCATAGCGCAAGGTGCCACTGATGCGCCGTATCGAGCCTTGCGGGTAGATGCGCTCCTGATCGGCCACATCCTTGAAGCTGACAATCGTGCTCCCGGCAAAACGCGGCAGCACCTCAAGGTCATGACTGCCCGGCACATCTGCGCTCGCAACGGCACTGGCCAGCAGCAGGCTTAGGCCGAGGCAATAAGAATTAAGCCGGCTCATTTGATCAACATCGACTGGGCGGCTTTGACGATTTTCTCGCCATCTTCTTCGCGCGGCGGCACCAACAAGCCGCGCTGCACCGCTGGGCGTTCGGCCAGCTCAGCCATCCAGCGCTGCAAATGCGCCAGCCCGTCGACCGAGACCCCAGCCCAGTCGTGGATCCGCACCCAGGGATAGGTGGCGATATCAGCGATGCTGTAGTCATCCGCGAGGTACTGCGCTTCACTCAAGCGCGTATCGAGCACCTCATACAGACGACGTGTCTCACGCTGGTAGCGGTCGATGGGGCCTTGCAGTTTTTCCGGGAAATAGCGGAAGAACACATTGGCCTGCCCCTGCATCGGGCCGACGCCCCCCATCTGGAACATCAACCACTGAATCACCCGCGAGCGACCTTTGGCATCGCTGGGCAGCAATTGACCGGTTTTCTCGGCCAGGTACAACAGAATGGCGCCGGACTCGAACACCGCGAAATCATCGTTGTCGCGGTCAACAATCGCCGGAATGCGACCATTGGGATTGATCTTGAGGAAGGCCGCAGCCTTCTGCTCCTGCTTGTCGAAACTCAATGCCTGCACGTTATACGGCAGCTGCAGCTCTTCCAGTGCGATGGACGCTTTATGGCCGTTGGGGGTGGCGGCGGTATACAGGTCGATCATGCGAATCTCCGTGGCTATCGCCACACCTTTCCCCAGTTGCCTTCAGCAAGTCAAGCCGCGCCCAGGAAAGCTTTGAAACAGTCTGCTACCAAGCCCGCACCTACGTCGTCATCCAGGTGCAGATGATGGCCGCCAGGCAATTGCGCCACCTCGACAGCCAGCCCCGCAAGCAACACTTTGATATCCGGTTGCGCCAGCAACATCCCTTGCTGCGCCATCACCAACTTAGTCGGGCACTGCAGGCTGCGCGCAAATGCCAGGGCGTGAGCATGGGTCAGGCGCAGTGGCGATGGCAGGGTCAAACGGCTGTCGGTACGCCAGGTGTAACCGCCGGGCACAGGCATCAGGCCACGCTGGGCGAGCAGCTCGGCCGCCTCACGGCTAACCGCGCCAACGCCACGCATGCGTGCTTCGACTGCGCGGGAAAATTCGCCGTATACCGGTTTACGCTTACCGGCCAGCGCCAGCTGCGCCTTAAGCGCTTCACCGAGCTTGTGCGGCGCGCTTTCTGCTTCACCTGTGTAAGGAATCAGCCCGTCAATTAGCGCCAGGCGCTCGATACGCTCCGGCATGGCCGCCGCCAGCAGCACCGAGACAATCGCCCCCATCGAGTGCCCCAGCAGAGCAAAGCGCTGCCAGCCGAACTGCTCGGCGACCTGCAGCACGTCGTAGGCATAATCCCAGATGGCATAACTGCCGCCGGGCGGCCGGTGATCGGAATGGCCGTGCCCGGCAAAGTCCAGGGCCACAATGCGCATCCCAGGCAACAAAGGGGCCAGCCGGGCAAAGCTTGCGGCGTTATCCAGCCAGCCGTGCAAGGCGATCACTGGCTGGCCATCTTCGGGGCCATACAGATGGGCGGCTAATTCAATGTGCGGTAGGCGCAGGCGCACCTCTTCGAAATTCAGGCTCATGCGCTTTGCTCGTTTGTGGGCTGGCCGGACCAGCGCTGGAAGAGTTTTTTCAGCAGCTCTGCGGTGTCCTGCGGGCGCTCAAGGGGAAACATATGGCCGCCCGGCAGCGTCAGGTATTCACCTTTCGGTACACGCCGCACTAGGTGCGTGTGGTGGGGCATGACCACCCGGCTGTGCCGTCCACGCACCATGGCCAGCGGTACTTGCAGCTGCTGCGGGCGCCCAGGGCTGGTGTGCGGCACGCTGCGATAAATGCTGATTTCCGTGGCGGGATCAAAGCGCAGACGCAGGCTATTCGGGCTCGCCTGCAGGCCGTGCTGAACATAAGCATCCAGACATTCGGGATCAAAGCGGCGGAACAGACTCTTGGTGGCGAAATAGCCGCGCGCCTCGGCCAGGTCGACAAACTCCTCCCGCCGACCCAGAGTGCGTCCGGCGGGAGTAATGCGGTCAATAAAACCAAAGCGTTTGGCAGCGCGGATCACGAGTTTGTCGGCCAGGGTCAGCACCGGGGAATCGAGCATCACCACCCCACGGTACAACTCAGGTCGCAGCAAGGCGGCGTGGTAGTGCAGCACGCCGCCCAATGAATGCCCGACGCCCCATACCGGTTGCTGACTGGCCTCAAGATGATGAATCAGCTCATCAACCAAATTGCTCCAGTTGTCATTCACCGGAAAGCGCGGGTCATGGCCATGCTGGTCAAGGTGCTGCACCGGGTAATCAGGTGCCAGCGCGCTAAACAACTTGCCGTAGGTGGCAGAGGGGAAGCCATTGGCATGGGCGAAGAACACAGACTGAGTCATGGCAGGGGCTTATCAGGGAAATTGGACTGATTGTCCGGCAGTGTTCGCCAGGCAGCAATGACAAAACGGCCAGTGAATGACGGCACTGTCGCCAACGCTGATGGTAGGCCCGTCAGCCGCAGTCGCACTGACGGGGTGTGTGCTTAGCGTTGAGCAGGAGCATTTTCACCCAGCGGCACGATGGCCATGGTCAGCCGAGAAATACAGCTGGCTTTGCCATCT
The DNA here is from genome assembly GCF_028680365.1 of Pseudomonas sp. MIL19. Taxonomy (NCBI): domain Bacteria; kingdom Pseudomonadati; phylum Pseudomonadota; class Gammaproteobacteria; order Pseudomonadales; family Pseudomonadaceae; genus Pseudomonas; species Pseudomonas sp. MIL19. The sequence goes on from NZ_JAPPVG010000018.1 coordinate 53,862, forward strand.
TCACCACTCAGGCGAATATCCCAGACGTGAGTGGTGCGCCCCAGATGCACCGGCCGCGCCACCGCGGTGACCCGACCACTGCGCAGGCCGCGCAGGTGGTTGGCATTCACCTCCAGACCGACGCAGTAGAACTTGCTGCTGTCGATGCACAGGTGGCTGGCGGTGGAACCGAGGGTTTCCGCCAGCACCACGGAGGCGCCGCCATGCAGAAGGCCGTAGGGCTGATGGGTACGTGCATCGACCACCATGCTGGCGGTCAGCGATTCATCATCGAAGGCTTCGAAACGGATATCCAGTTGCTCGCCGATGGTGTTTTTCAGAATCGCATTGAGCTGTTCGAGGTTGGGGGTTTGCTGCCAGAGGGCCATAAACAGTCCTTAACGGTAGGTGCCGTGAGAAGGTGGCCGGCAGACAAGCCGGCCACGCGCGTGATCACTCGTGCCAGAGCACGGCTTCGCTGCGTTCGGTCCACTCGCCGAAGCGTTCAGCGTAGGCGCCTTCCACTACCGCGCGTTTGATTTTCAGGGTTGGCGTAAGGAAGCCGTTGTCCACCGCCCAGACATCCTTAACCAGTACCAGACGCTGCAGCCGCTCATGCTTGTCGAGGTTCTGGTTGACCTGCACCAGCAGCGCTTCCAGGCTGCTTTGCAGCTCGCCGCGACCACCATTGACGGCTTCATTGCGCCCCACATCGGAGAGCACGCACAAGGCCATGGGCTGAGTCATGCCATCGCCCACCACACACACCTGCTCAATGCGCGAATGTTCACCCAGGCGGTTCTCGATCGGTGCCGGGGCGACGTACTTGCCTTTGCTGGTTTTGAAGATTTCCTTGATGCGCCCGGTCAGGCGCAGGTTGCCCTGGGCATCCTGTTCACCTTTGTCGCCGGTGCGCAGGTAGCCATCGGCGGTCATGGTTTCTGCGGTTTTTTCCGGGTCTTTGTAATAGCCCTGCATGGTCGCACCACTGCGCACCAGCACCTCGCCATCTTCAGCGATCCGCACCTCAACGCCTGGGCTGTTCTGCCCGATCCAGCCCTGCTGGAACTTACCAGGCCGACAGACATGTGAGTAACCACAGTTCTCGGTCATGCCGTAGACCTCCAGCACATCTAGGCCCAGGCGTTTGTACCAGTTGAGCAGCGCCTCAGGCACCGGCGCGGCGCCAGAAAGCGCATAACGCACCGCATCCAGGCCCAGGCCGACCAGTACTTTTTTGCCGACGATACGGCCGATGATTGGCAGCTTGAGCAGGAAATCCAGCTTCTCAGCCGGCATCTTGCTGTAGACACCCATCTGGAATTTGGTCCAGATACGCGGCACACCGAACATCACCGTTGGCCGTGCGCGCTTGAGGTCTTCGAGGAAGGTGTCCAGGCTCTCGGCGAAGAAGATCGTCTGCCCGGCGTAGATCGACGCCAGCTCAACAAACATGCGCTCGGCCACGTGGCAAAGCGGCAGGTAGGACAACACCCGGTCATTTTCACCTACACCGAATAATTCAGTGGCACGGCTGGCGGCAAAGCCGAAATTGCTGAAGTGGTGCATCACCCCTTTCGGCGTGCCCGTGGTACCGGATGTATAGATGATGGTGGCGAGCTGATTGGCGGCTGGCGCGGGGTTATCCTGAATCGGTGTACAAGCCTGCAGGTCATCCCAGGTAAAGCTGAACTCACCCTGCGGACGCAGTAGCAGGCCGATGGTCGGAATATCCTCCGGCACACCCGGTGCCATGCTCGGCCAGTCATCGAGCTTACCAACGAACACCAGCGCCGCTTCGGAGTGACGCAGCACCTGGCCGACTGATTCCGCGGTGAGGTTGGGATAGAGCGGCACCGAGACGTGGCCGGCCATCCAGATCGCCAGGTCAGCAATGATCCAATGCGCACAATTTTTGGAAATGATCGCAATGCGACTGCCCTGCGGCAGTTCGCGGCTACGCAGCCAGTTGGCCGCACGCCGAGCCTGCTCGCCGACATCAGCCCAGCTCAGCTCCAGCAGCTGACCGCCCGGCAGCGGCTGCACCATATAAGGTTTATTCGGGTGCCGAGCCTCACGCTCATAGAACACTTCAAGCGGCAATCGGATTTCTTCAGCCACAGGGCTTCCTCCTTTGTTATTTTTGTGGAGCCAACCAAGCAATTGCTTGGTTGGACTATTCCACGCACAAAGGCGAGCCGCAAGAGGAGAAATGTTTCGGTGTGTAGTACCGCGTCAGAACACCGCGGTGTGCTTGTGTACAGACAACCTCATCAGCCCAGCGAGCAGCGCATCGCCCTCAAGCAGCGCCAGGCTGGCAGTATTCATTGCCAGGGGCTGCTGACGGTGGCCGTGCAGCAACAGCCCCGCCAAGGCGCCTACCAGCGGTTGATGGGTCACCAGCAGCAACTCCTGCAGCGCATAACCATCAAGCTCACGCAGGGTTTGCCGCAGATCGCTGTCTGGCGTCAGCCAGGGCACGGTTACTCGACTGCCGCTAAACCCCAGCGCCTCACACAGTACATCGGCCGTTTGCTGAGCACGGAGATAAGGGCTGACCAGTACCGCTTGCAATGGGCGGCCTTGCAGAAGCCCAGCTGCATCGTGCACCTGTCGCCGGCCATGGGCCGTGAGGTTGCGCTCGGCATCAGTACGCGCCGTCGGTTCGGCTTCACCGTGGCGCAGCAGCCACAACTTCATTGCCCTGCCCTCACTAAACGGCGTTTCACAACTTGGGCTCTTCATCACGCACCGGGTGCGCGGCCGGTGGGATTCTGTGCGGCGTTTCGCCTTGTGGTGCTTGCGGGGTTGGCCAATCAGCGAACGGCCAGGGCTTTTCATCACTGTTGAAGGTGCCAAAGCGACCGATCTGCGCCAGATACTGGCTCAAGCTGTCGCCAAAACCCAGCAGACCGGCGTTTGGCGCACCGTAGAACAGGCGATAACCTAGTTGCAGCAGCACCACGGCGCCCAAGAGTATTTCCGCTAGTTGCCAAACGATGGTGAAAATCACCATCCACAGAATGCGCAGCAGAATCGACTCGCGCTGCAGTTCCTGATTGCCATCACTCATGCTGATCTCCTTGCAGGTTTTAACGATAAAACTCAGAAACCCGTGGTTGGGATAAAGTCGACATCGGTCTTGGGCTCTGCATTCATCAGCGCACCAATGACCTGATCCAACGTTCGGCCCTCAAACACAATCCCATGCAGGCCCGCCACCAGCGGCATGTAGACCTCCAGCTCCTCGGCTTTGGCCTTCAGCACCTTAATGGTGTTTACGCCTTCTGCCACTTCGCCCAAACGCTCAACTGCATCCTCTAGGCTCAAGCCTTCGCCGAGGGCAAAGCCGACCTGGTAATTACGACTTTTAGCCGATGAGCAGGTCACGATCAGGTCACCCACACCAGCTAGGCCGAGGAAGGTCATGGGGTTCGCGCCCAATTTGACGGCAAAGCGGGTCATTTCCGCCAATGCGCGGGTAATCAGCATGCTTTTGGTGTTTTCGCCCATGCCCATGGCGGCGGCCATGCCGGCGATGATCGCGTAGACATTCTTCAGCGCACCACCCAGCTCGACGCCAAAACGGTCGGCACTGGCATACACACGGAAGGTTCGGCCATGCAGCGCAGCCTGAACCTGCTGGCAAAGGTCTTCATCTTCACTGGCCACGACTGAAGCCGTCAGGGCATGTTCGGCCACTTCACGGGCCAGGTTCGGCCCCGACAAGACGCCGATGCGGGCCTGCGGGGCGATGTCTTCGAGAATCTGGCTCATCAGCAAAAAGCTCTTCGCCTCGACACCCTTGGTGGTGCTCACCAGCAGCTTACCGGCCAGCTGCGCCGCCACCGGCTGCAAGACTTGGCGCAGGGCGCTGGAAGGCAACGCCACAAAAACCAGCTGACTGGCGCTCAATGCTGCGCCGAGATCAGCCACAGGCTCCACGCCGAGGTGAATTTTGATGCCTTTGAGGTAACGTGGGTTTTCACGGGTCAGTCGAATCGCTTGAACCTGCTCGGGGTCGCGCATCCAGTGCAGGACGTGCTGGCCATTTTCCGCCAGCAAATTAGCAATTGCAGTGCCGAAGCTACCGCCGCCAAGCACTGCGATGGGTTGCTGATTTGTCATAACGTATCCGTGGTGAACCATTGAAAGTGGCAAAGCGAGCGCATTATACGGTGCGCAGCCCGCACGACCAATTTATGCCATTGGCTGCGGCCACTGCAAAAGCCTAAGGCCTCGGTTACCATGCTGGCCTTTGCATACCATCCGAGCGTTTGCGTGGCTAACACTTACCCCCTGGCGACACTGATCGGCTTACTGAGCTTGCTGCCTCCCACACTGGTGGTCGCCGAAGACCTCTTCGGCCAAGGCCAAGCGCTGCCTGAAATTCTCAGTGCAACCCGTTTGAAGCAATCGCCTGCAGCGGTGCCCGGCAGTGTTTCAGTGATTGACCGCGCACTCATCGATGCCAGTGGGGCCCGCGACATTCCTGAGCTGATGCGTTTAGTGCCCGGCATGATGGTCGGCTATGTCAAAGGCAACGAAATAACGGTCAACTACCACGGTGGTCAGGTTGATTCAGCCCGGCGCATGCAGGTGTTGATCGATGGCCGCTCCGTCTACCGGCCGGGCCTGGCCACCGTTGATTGGACCGACCTGCCACTGGCCATAGAGGATATTGAGCGCATCGAGGTTTTTCGCGGCCCTAACACCGTTAGCTACGGCGCCAATGCCCTGACGGGGGTGATCAGCATCACCACACGCAACCCCGCCAATAGCCATGGCACGCGACTGAAATACATCCACGGTCAGCGCGGCATTGATGATTGGTATGGCAGCCAGGGGTTCAGCAGCGGTAACGGTGATTTCCGCCTGTCGCTCTCCGGCCAGCAAGACAGTGGCTTTGACCGCACCGATGAAGATCAGCCCTACCGCGACAGCCGCCGCAGCACGCGCATGCAGCTCAGCGCCACGCATACACTGGACGACAGCCAAACCCTCGACTGGCAACTGGCCGCCAAAGAAGGCAGCAACCAAAAAAACTTCTATTCCGATGAAGAAGCACTCGCCAGAGGCATTGTCCCAGCTGGCGATACAGACAAGGACATCGAGGCGCGCGACTATTCCGCGTCGATGCGCTGGAGCATGGACACCAGCAGCACACATAACCTGCAACTACAGGCCTATGCGCAGCGCTGGGAACGCACCCAGGAATGGCGCACCTGCGATTTGGCGCTGGCCTTCACGCCTGAAGTGGCAGCGCTGCAAAAGCTTGATCCGGATCTGCTCGATACAGTTGCCCGGCTACTCAGAGATGGCAAACAGATACCCGCATCTGCAGGGCTGCTGGCCACAACTATTGGCACTAACTTTTATAAAGATGGAGGCGCCCTGCAGGCGCCGGTATGCGGCGACATCAATAACAACATCAACGAAACCCGCTACGACTTTGAGCTGCAGGACACCCTGAGCCTGAACGATGATTTGCGCCTGCTCAGCGGCCTCAGCTACCGCAAGGACAGCAGCAACTCACAAAGCTATTTTCAAGGCAGCCTGGATAATGAAATCTGGCGCCTGTTTGGCCATCTGGAATGGCACTTGAGCGAACATTTCGTCCTGCAGGGTGGCGCCATGCATGAGGACGACAGCCTGAGCGGTAGCTCGCTGACCTCGCGCATCGCCCTCAACTACTTGATCACTCCGCGTCATGGCCTGCGCTTTGTCTACTCCGAAGCAATCCGCTCGCCGGACATGCAGGAAAACAACGTCAACTGGGCCTACCGAATGGAGAACCTGTCTCCAAGCCTTAATGGCAATACCTCGGCTTACTACTTTGCCACGGCACAAGGGCCCGGCGACCTGCAGCAGGAGATCATGCGCTCGCGGGAGATCGGCTATAACGGCCAATTCGACTTCGGCTTACAGATCGACATCAAGCTGTTCAACGACGAAATCCATCAGATGATTGCCGAGCCCCTGGATATCAAGGAGTTCAGCCAGAACAATGAAAACTACATGTGGCTGCGCGGCGCGGAAACCGAAATCGACTGGACATTCACCTCCTCAGATCGCTTGCGCCTGACCTATGCCTATGTGGATTTCGAGACGTCTGAAAAATCCTACCGACGCTTAACCGCTCGCTACAGCGGCTCGGCAGGCTGGTTACACGAATGGGGCCACGGCTGGTCAAGCAGCCTGTTTTACTACGGCGCGGACCTACTCAACGAGCGCCGTTTCGAGCGCGCCGACTTGCGCATAGCCAAGCGTTTTAACCTGGGTAAAAGTGATCTGGAACTGGCGCTGATGGTGCAACAGCGCCTGGATGATGAAGCCCTGACCTGGCGCGAGAATATCTATGACGAGCGCCGCCTAATGTCTGTCAGCGCTCAGCTGGACTTTTAAATGAGCAAACTGCCAAGGATTGCTGGCGAGGCCAATGGATGAGCCGCCTGATATTGCTCTACTGCTGCCTGCTGATAGCGCTGCCCGCCTGGGCGGCTGAAATCATATTCAGCAGCACTGCAGGCAATCCCGCCATTCAGGGATTCGTCAACGAGCTGCAGCAGCGCAGGCCACATGACCAGGTCAGCTTTGTCGCCCTGAATAAGCTCCCTGCCCCCTCGCAACTGCCCGACACAAACCGCCTGATATTGCTCGACAGACCTGCACTGGACTGGCGCCTAACCGATCCAGCAGGGCCGCCCACTCTGGGCATGCGCATCAGCCGCATACAAGCCCGAGACCTGCCGGCAACCCTACCCGCTCAACTAAGCCTGCTCTGGAGTGACCCTTCACCGCAGCGGCAAATGCGTCTGGCGCGCTTGCTGCTACCCGCAGCGAAGCGCGCCGGACTGTTATTTGATGCTGATAGTGCCTTTCTTCTCGAAGAGTACCGGCAGGCTGCGACGGAGCAAGACATGCGGCTCGTGACCCGGCGCTGGCCTGATACGCGCGACAGTCGGCCGCTGCTCTACCTGCTGTCGCACAGCGACTTATTACTGGGGATCAACGACACCAGCCTGTTCAATTCGCTCACCGTGAAAAATCTACTGCTCACCAGCTACACCCATCAGCGACCGGTGATTGGCCCTAGCGCCAGCTTCGTCCAGGCCGGCAGTTTGGCAAGTACGTACAGCGACCAAAGCGACTGGCTGGACAGCCTTGAGGACATCCTCAATCAGTCGCCAGATAGATGGCCAAAGTACAGCTACCCCAGTCATTTCAAAGTCACCAGCAACCCCCAGGTCGCACGCTCCCTGGCAATTGAATTGCCCAGCAACGAATCACTGGCGCAGAAGCTCGTAGAAGGAGAACAGCCATGAAGCTGCCCCGCCATTGGAATATCCATACCCGCACCCAGCTCATCAGCGTCGGGCCGGCACTGCTCTTGACCCTTCTGTTGACCGGTTTCTTTACCTTCACTCGCCTTCAGGAACTGCAACTGGAGCTCAAGCAGACGGGCCAGCTGATCGCCAGCCAACTGGCTCCAGCCACCGAGTACGGGGTTATCTCCGGTAATCTGACGGTGCTCAAATCGCTGCTTGGGGTCACCCTGCAAACCCCGCACGTGCGCTTTCTCGAAGTGCGCGACCACAACGACCGCATCCTTATTTATGTCGAGCAGCCCAGCGCTGATACCACCTCTCATGCAGCAGTTAGCGTCTTCGAGGCGCCGATTTTGTTGCAGAAGGTCACCCTCAACGCAGACTTTATGCACAGTGAAAACGCCAATACTGCGCCTCTCGCGAATGACTATCTGGGCCGCGTGGTTGTGGGTATCGGCAGCGACGCGTTTAACACACGCCAGCAGGAAATCCTTTTCAAGGCCGCTCTACTCGCGCTGTTTGCCCTGGCGCTGACCTTTATTCTTGCCCGCCGCCTGGCCCGCCACCTGTCGCAACCCCTCAGCGCCATGGGTGATGCTGTTAGCGCGATTCAAGCCGGTAATTACCAGACCATCCTGCCGGAGGTTGGCGAAGGTGAACTGCAGGCCTTGGCACGGCATATCAACAACCTCGCCCATGGCCTCGCCAACGCCAGTGAAGAACAGCAACGGGCTATGACCTTGCTGATTCAAGCGCGCGAGCAATCGGAGCTGGCCAACCGCGCAAAATCCGACTTCTTGGCCATGATGAGCCACGAGCTGCGCACCCCCATGAACGGCGTGCTGGGGATGTTGCAGTTACTGGAAACCACCGAGATGACCCAGGAGCAGGCGGAATATGCTGCCCTGGCCACCGAATCCACCGAACACCTCCTCAAGGTCATCAACGACATTCTCGATTTCTCACGCATTGAACGCGGTTCATTGGAACTCGAGCACATTCCTTTCAGCTTGCAGACCCTGCTACAAAGCTCAATTCAAGTGTTCCAACACAGCGCACAGCAGCGCGGCCTGCTCCTGCTTCTGGAGGCTCAGAGCGGCCTTGAGCAATTGCAGGTTTGGGGTGACCCAACGCGTATGCGGCAAGTTTTGGTCAACTTGATCGGTAATGCCCTGAAATTCACCGAGAATGGCAGCATTCGCGTGCACTGCAGCTGGCAAGCGCTGGACAACCAAGTGCTGTGGTTCAGTTGCGCGGTGCATGACAGTGGTATTGGCATCCCTCCCGAGCGCCTGGAGCACATGTTTAATGCCTTCCAGCAGGCCGACACTTCTATTTCAAGACGTTACGGCGGCACAGGCCTGGGCTTGCCTATCGCGCGCACGCTGGTAGAGCGCATGGGCGGCACACTGCGGGCTACCAGCGTAGAAGGTCAGGGCTCGGTTTTTACCCTGGAGGTGCCCCTGCAGTTTTCTCAGCACGTCGCCCCAGTGGCCAGCGGCAACCCACAGTTATCGGATCAGAGCAGCGGTCAGTCGGTGTTATTAGTTGAAGATAACCCGGTCAACCAAACGGTGATCGAATCCATGCTGCGCAGCTTGGGTTACCACGTTAGCTTGGTGACGGATGGTGCTCAGGCCGTAGATAAAGTTAGCCAACAGCGTTACGCAGCCATTTTGATGGACTGCCGACTGCCCATCATGGACGGCTATGAAGCCACGCGAAAAATCCGCCAACTGCCTGACGGCGCGCAGCTACCGATTATCGCCCTGACCGCCAATGCGCTTCAGGGCGACCGCGAGACTTGCCTGAACTGCGGCATGAACGACTACCTGGCCAAGCCTTTCAAGCGGGCAGACTTACAGCGAATACTGCAACGCTGGCTGCCCCCTCGACCTTCGACGGGTAGTCAAGAAGATCGAACTGCTGCAGGCTAACGCGCATGTGCCCTATGACAGGCCTTCAGAGCGGAGTACAACTGTACTCACAAAGCTGTGACTTTCACCACAACGCAACAGTCTATGACTAGGCTACCGGTAGGCGCAGCAGACAGACTACGCCGCCAGCCAGGACGATTCGCCCAGCCTTGGCGCATGGGACATATTGAGGAGCTCGCATGACCAAACAAAACGCCTTCACCCGGGAAGACCTGTTGCGCTGCAGTCGCGGCGAACTGTTCGGCCCAGGTAATGCGCAACTGCCCGCGCCGAACATGCTGATGATCGATCGCATCACCCATATCAGCGACACCGGCGGCAAGTACGGCAAGGGCGAAATAGTCGCCGAGCTCGATATCACTCCAGACCTGTGGTTCTTCGCCTGCCATTTCGAAGGCGATCCAGTAATGCCAGGCTGCCTGGGCCTTGATGCCATGTGGCAACTGGTCGGTTTCCACCTCGGCTGGCAGGGCAACCCCGGCCGTGGCCGCGCCCTCGGTTCGGGTGAAGTGAAATTCTTCGGCCAGGTCCTGCCGACCGCCAAGAAAGTCACTTACAACATTCATATCAAACGCACCATTGCCCGCTCCCTGGTTCTGGCTATTGCCGATGGCACCGTCAGCGTCGATGGCCGCGAAATTTACAGCGCCGAAGGCCTGCGGGTCGGCCTGTTCACCTCCACCGACAATTTTTAAAGGACTCTCTGCATGCGTCGCGTCGTAATTACCGGCCTAGGCATCGTTTCCTGCCTAGGCAATGACAAAGCCACCGTCTCTGCCAGCCTGCGCACAGGCAAGTCCGGCATCCGTTTCAACCCTGCTTATGCTGAAATGGGCTTGCGCAGCCAAGTCTCCGGCTCGGTTGACCTCAACCTAGAAGAGCTGATCGATCGCAAGGTCTATCGCTTTATGGGTGATGCTGCCGCTTTTGCCTATTTGTCCATGCAACAGGCGATCGAGGATGCAGGGCTCAGCGCCGAAGACATCTCCAACCCACGCGTGGGCTTGATTGCAGGTTCCGGCGGTGCGTCGACCTTCAACCAGATGGAGGCCATGGACATCCTGCGCGAGAAAGGCGTTAAGCGTGTTGGCCCGTACCGCGTGCCACGCACCATGGGCAGCACTGTCTCGGCTTGCCTGGCCACGCCGTTCAAGATCAAGGGCGTCAATTACTCGATCTCCTCGGCCTGCGCCACCAGCGCGCATTGCATCGGCAATGCCATGGAGCAAATCCAACTGGGCAAACAAGACATCGTATTTGCTGGCGGTGGCGAAGAAGAACATTGGAGCCAGAGCTTCCTGTTCGACGCAATGGGTGCCCTTTCCACCCAGTACAACGAAACCCCGGAAAAAGCCTCGCGTGCCTACGATGCCAAGCGTGACGGTTTCGTCATCGCTGGCGGTGGCGGTATGGTCGTAGTTGAAGAACTCGAACACGCCCTCAAGCGTGGCGCGAAAATCTATGCGGAAATCATCGGTTACGGCGCAACCTCCGATGGCTACGACATGGTTGCCCCGAGCGGCGAAGGCGCAGTGCGCTGCATGCAGCAAGCCCTGGCCACTGTTGACACGCCAATCGACTACCTGAACACCCACGGCACCTCGACGCCGGTCGGTGACGTCGCGGAAAGCCGTGCAGTGCGCGAAGTGTTCGGTGCCAAGGCGCCTGCCATCAGCTCGACCAAGAGCCTGTCCGGTCACTCCTTGGGCGCCGCCGGCGTACAAGAAGCGATCTACTGCATGCTGATGATGGAAGGCAACTTCATTGCTGGCTCGGTCAACATTGACGAAGTCGACCCAGAGATTGCCGACCTGCCGATTCAGCGCAGCACCGTTGAGAACGCCAAGCTCGATACTGTGATGAGCAACAGCTTCGGCTTCGGTGGCACCAACGCGACACTGGTACTCAAGCGCTGGGCTGGTAAGTAAGTCCAAGTTTGTTTGCTGATCGGGTAGGAGGCGGCCTCACGGCCGCCGTCCTCCCACACCACCGTGCGTACGGTTCCGTACACGGCGGTTCAGGC
>NZ_JAPPVG010000019.1:0-61683 GCF_028680365.1 Pseudomonas sp. MIL19
TCCAAGTCGCCAGGCTCACCACCACAGTGAACCCGACAGCGCCAGTCACGGCGCTACGCGCCATGCCTGGCGCACCATAAAAAAGGGCCGCATTGCGCGACCCTTTTCTGCCTATCAACACGGACTCAACTGCTCAGCACGCGCGCCAATACGGCCTTAACCGTATCCATGCCTTCGTCCAGCGCACGCTCAATTTCCGCCATAGTGATCAGGGCGCGAGACTTGCCAGCAGCCGGGTTCACCACCAGCGCCAAACAGGCATAGGGCAACGCCAACTCACGCGCCAATACGGCTTCTGGCATCCCAGTCATACCGACAATATCGCAGCCATCACGCTCCATCCGTGCAATTTCAGCTACCGTTTCCAGACGCGGCCCCTGAGTACAGCCGTAAACACCATGACTGCTGAATGCGCAGTGCTCGGCGGTCAACGCATTGCTCAGCTTACTGCGCAGCCCTGCATCGTAGGGATGGCTGAAATCGACGTGGGTAACATGCTCCAGTTCACCCTCAAAATAGGTGTGCTCACGGCCGTAGCTGTAATCGATGATTTGATGCGGCAAGCAGAAGTGCCCGGTCCCCATGGCCGTATGAATCCCCCCCACCGCGTTCACTGCAATCACCGCCTTGGCACCCGCCTCACGCAACGCCCAGAGGTTGGCGCGGTAATTCACCTGATGCGGCGGGATACGATGCGGGTGCCCGTGACGCGCCAGGAATAACACCTCACGCCCAGCATAATCGCCCCTCAGCACCGCAGCAGAAGGCGCGCCATAAGGCGTATCAATGTGCAGCGCGGCCTTGATGGTCAAACCGCCCAACTTGGTCAGGCCGGTGCCACCGATAATCGCGTAAACCGTCATCCATTCGTCCTCAGTCGATTAATTGCGCATCACGCAAACTGCCAAGCGCAGCAAGCCAACGCGGATCCTGCCGATATTCAACACCTGGGAAAGCCCTACGACGCATGCGCGCAAGCCCCATGGGCGGTAGAACATTGAGCCGCTGCAAGGCAGCCAAAGCCAGCTCTGCTGCTGCCCGGTCATTGCACACCAAACCCATGTCACATCCCGCCGACAGCGCTGCCTCGATACGGCACGCCGCGTCACCCACTACATGGGCGCCGGCCATGGAAAGATCGTCACTGAAGATCACGCCCTCAAAACCTAACTCACCGCGCAGAATGTCCTGCAACCAGCGCCGCGAGAAACCAGCCGGGCTGTCATCCACCTGCGGGTAGATGACATGAGCGGGCATTACCGCTGCCAACTGCTGACTTAACTGACGAAACGGCAGCAGGTCCTTGGCTCGAATGTCATCCAGGCTGCGCTCATCGACCGGAATGGCCACGTGAGAATCCGCCTCAGCCCAACCATGCCCCGGGAAATGCTTACCGCAAGCAGCCATACCGGCAGCATTCATGCCGCGGATAAAGGCGCCGGCCAGCTGGGTTGCGCGCTGCGCATCGCCTTCAAAAGCACGACTACCAACCACCGCACTGCGCTGATGATCGAGATCCAGCACCGGCGCAAAACTCAGGTCCAAGCCAGCAGCCAGCACTTCAGTGGCCATCACCCAGCCACACTGCTCAGCCAAATGTTCGGCATTGGCGTTATCGGCCAGCGCACGCATGGCCGGCAGACGCAAAAAACCCTGACGCAGACGCTGCACACGGCCGCCTTCTTGATCGACCGCCAACAGCAAATCGGGCCGCACAGCGCGAATGGCCGCAGACAGTTCGCGTACCTGGCGCGGGTCTTCGATATTGCGTGCAAACAGAATCAACCCGGCTACCTGCGGCTGGCGCAGAAGCTGTCGATCCTCCGCCGTCAGCCAGGTACCGGCGATATCCAGCATTAATGAACCGTGCATGGGTGAACTCACAAGTCATCCTTAAATAAGAGGCGCGGCCGCCCAATCGGGACAGGCGGCCTCGTCAATCTGAACCGCACAGCGGGCCGGCACCCGCGCAAACAGCGTCAGCAAATCACTGTTGCGCATGCGCACACAGCCATGGGACAACGCTACGCCCATGGGCTCGCTGTCCGGCGTACCGTGTATGTAGATATAGCGGCGAAAGGTATCGACAGCGCCCAAACGATTGCGCCCTAGCTCACAACCGCTGAGCCAGAGAATACGCGTAAGAATCCAGTCACGACCGGGGAATTGAGCATGCAACGCTGACGACCAGACCTCGCCCGTCCAACGTCGCCCGCGCAACACGGCACCACTGGGCAAGCCAGCACCAATCTTCGCCCGCACCTGGTGCAAGCCGCGCGGCGTACAGCCGGAGCCATTGCGCTCACCTGCACCATTGAGCGCGGTGGAAACACGCAGGCGAAGGTGCAGCTGCCCATTGGCAAAGCCATACAGGCACTGATCGGCGAGGGAAATATGCAGAAAATCGAGAGCAATCATGGGCGGCTAGCTTAGCGGATAGCATCCACCAAGCCCACCCGCCGAGGTCAAACTTTGCTGGGGACCGCGGGAGTCTTGGTGCGCGGTTTAAGCTGGGCGCTGGCCAGGGCTTCATCGGTCAGGCCGGTTTCCGAACGCATGCCGGCAGCCAGAAATGGCACCATCAAACGCATCACCTGCTCAATCGAGGTATTAACCCCAAAATCAGTTTCCGACATAGCCCGTAGGGCCTTGATCCCGGACATGCTGAACGCTGCAGCGCCGAGCATAAAGTGCACCCGCCAAAACAGCTCCAATGGCGGAATGCGTGGAGCGGCTTCATGCACCAACTGCATGTAGCGACGGAAGACCTTGCCGTACACCTCTTCCAGATATTTACGCAAATGCCCCTGGCTTTGACTAAACGCCAAACCAAGCAAACGCATGAATATTGAAAGATCGTTACCGCTGCGCGGCTTTACTGCCAGCGCCTGCTCGACCAACAGCTCAAGCAGCTCTTCTAGACTGACCTTGGCATCGGGCTTAGCCTGACGACGATCCAGCTCGCGCTCCAGGCTTGCGCAGAAAGGCCCAAGGAAGCGTGAAAAAACCGCCTGAATCAGGGCTTTCTTCGAGCCAAAGTGATAGTTCACCGCGGCCAAGTTCACCCCAGCCTTACTGGTGATCAAACGCAGAGACGTTTCTGCGAAACCCTTCTCCGCAAAAAGCTGCTCTGCCGCATCGAGAATGCGTTCAACGGTTTCCGACTGCGCCATGACTTTTTTCATCTGAACAAACACTTGTTTGAAACATACGTTTCAGCTACCTGCCTTGTCAAGCGGGGCCGACCATCTTGTGGCCGACTGGTCACACATCGCCCAGCAACCCCGAATCCCGACCCTGGCTAGCCACCCTGCAACACCTGAATAGTAGCGCCACGCGAGTGACTATATAGAGATGAATAAAGTACAGATCAGAACGTAAGGATTGCCAACCTGCAATCACTGTATATAATCCCAGTCACTGTACAAAAAGACAGAGTCGATCATGCTTAAACTGACGCCGCGCCAAGCTGAAATTCTCGCCTTCATCAAGCAATGTCTTGAAGACAACGGCTATCCGCCTACCCGCGCAGAAATTGCCTTAAAACTGGGTTTCAAATCACCCAATGCAGCGGAAGAACACCTCAAGGCGCTTGCCCGCAAAGGCGCCATCGAAATGACCCCCGGAGCTTCGCGCGGCATTCGCATCCCAGGCTTTGAGCCCAATGCCGAGGAAGAGCCAGGCTTGCCGGTAATCGGCCGTGTAGCCGCCGGCGCACCCATCCTCGCGCAGCAACACATTGAAGAATCGTGCCGCATTAACCCAGAATTTTTCCATCCCAAAGCCGATTATCTGCTGCGCGTACGCGGCATGAGCATGAAGGATATCGGCATCCTCGATGGTGACCTACTGGCCATACACACGACCCGTGAAGTGCGTAATGGCCAGGTAGTCGTGGCACGCCTCGATGATGAAGTTACGGTCAAACGCTTCAAGCGTGAAGGCAACAAAGTCTGGCTGATTGCCGAAAACCCGGAGTTCGCGCCAATCGAAGTGGATCTGGCAGAACAGGATCTGATTATTGAAGGCCTGAGCGTCGGCGTTATCCGCCGGTGAAGCGACAAGTGAGGCCTTTCTAACGCAGTACCGACAATGCAGGCAATTTGCTAACACCTGCGAGTGGAGGATCTATGCAGTTCCCACAATCACTGAACCGTACACAACTACCGCTGTTCGATGCTTTTCTAGCCTCAACCACGCCACCCTTGTTTGCCGAGAGCGGCGAACTGCCTTGGCAGGATGATGAGGGCGAAGCATTCAGTGAACTGTCGTTGCGCGGCGCAGCAGGACACTGCCTAAATTTACTCGCACCGGTATTGCGCCAACTCAGCGAGAACCATGACGAACGCTGGTTGACCCTGATCGCCCCACCATCAAGCTTGACCCAAGCGTGGCTACGCGAGGCAGGCCTTAACCGCGAACGTATCCTGCTGCTCCACCCACGCGGAGAGCAAAGTCCATTAGAGCTGGCCCAACAGGCCTTGAAGCTAGGCCGGAGCCATACCGTCGTCAGTTGGCTTCACCCTCTTGAGCGCCAGGCACGCCAACGCCTTGTTCAAGCGGCCCACCAAGGTAAGGCACAAAGCCTAAATATCAGCCTGGGATGATCGACCAGTGCAACGCACAAGGAATGTGCATTTTTAGCCACTAGGTCCTTGCTAAAAGGGCCACCTGCAACTAACAGAGCACGCTAAGCCAGCGCTGAAAAAGCCCTACTTTCAATGCAGTACACGCGGCCCTTCTTCATGCTGAAAGTTATTTTCAGCTAAGCGCCCAGCCATTTGCACACCGACATTGAGCATGGCTTTGGCCACTTCAACATGCTGCCCCTGCAGAAACGCTTTGGCGTCGGCAGAAAAATCCAGCACGACCAACGACTCTTCATCCTCTGCACGGCGCAGGGCAATGCGTCCGTCAGGCAGTTCGACAATTTCCAGGAAGGATGTAGGCATTGCGTTAGCTCTCCACGAAAGACCGGCATTGTAACAGCCGACCTGAGCCCGCCCTAGCCCACCGGTCAAATCAGCCTGTCACCATTCGCTCAATGTTTCGCGAAAGCGCTGCGCCAGAGCCTTCAATTGTTGCCGCCACGCCTCCAGCGCCTGATGAGTCAGGGGCTCGACTTCATCATCCAAGCTAACCGCAGTTATCAGCGGCGTACTAGGGTCAACTTTGACCTTCTTACCCGCTTGAGGCGGCTGAAATAGCGCGGCATACGCTTTCAGCAACTCAGCAACCCAGCTATCAGCTGATTGCGCCAACTCAACCAACTCGCCCAGCTCCTGGCTCGGCGCGGCTTGCAACACAGCCGGAGTGAGAAAGCGCTCAGCCTGCGGAGCGGAACTATCAGGCAAGCGGTAATAGCCAGCAATCTCATGGCACAGCCCTAGCAGGGCCCCATAAAGATGAAACAGCGCCGCCTCACGCTCAGCCTGAATCAAAGCCAGCGCATTCATGTTCTGTGCTTTCTCGGCGTTACGCCAGGAGTCTAGCGCCAGGCCTGCATAGAAGATTTTCTGATTAGTACGGGTATAGAGCTCATTGGCCATTGCGGCGCCCTCCATTACGGATTGGATAAGCATACGCGCACTCGCCCACGGCAAGCGCGCGTACAGCTAGATCAGCTCTTATCTTCGACTTTCCACTTACCGCCATCGAAGAATGCACGCCAGCCGGTCGGCTTGCCATCGACCTCAGTCTGCACGTACTGCTCCTTGGTTTTGCGACTGAAACGAATCACCGCAGCACGACCTTGAGGGTCCTTCTTCGGCGCATCACAAAGGAAGTGATACTTGGGATCGATTTCATCGCGGTGTGGAATCAACTCCAACACCAGCGGAGCGCGGGTTTCACGGTTCTTCGGAAACTGGCTAGCGGCCAAGAATAAACCCGAGGCACCGTCACGCAAGATGTAAGTGTCGTTGACCTTCTCGCACTTGAGCTCCGGCATTTTCACCGGGTCCATTTTCGGCGGTGCCGCTTCACCGCTTTTCAGCAGTTTGCGGGTGTTCTTACATTCGCTGTTGGTACAGCCGAAGAACTTGCCAAAGCGCCCGGTCTTGAGCTGCATCTGGCTGCCACACTTGTCGCAGTCCAGGCTCGGACCTTCATAGCCCTTAATACGGTACTGGCCCTGTTCAACCTCATAACCCACGCAATCTGGGTTATTACCGCAGATATGCAGTTTGCGGGTTTCATCGAGCAGATAGGCATCCATAGCCGTCGAACAGATCGGACAACGGTGCTTACCGAGCAACACGCGCGACTCAGACTCACCTTCATCGTCAGCGGCGATTTCATCACCCGGTACCAGATTGACGGTGGCCTTGCAACGCTCTTTAGGCGGCAACGCATAGCCCGAACAACCAAGGAACACACCGGTAGACGCCGTGCGAATGGTCATTGGTCGCGCACAGTCGCGGCAGGCGATATCCGTCAGCGTAGGTGTGTTGGCACGCATGCCGTTAACGCTGTCGCTTGCAACTTCAAGCTTCTTCTTGAAGTCACCGTAGAACTCGTCTAGTACATTTTTCCACTCGCGCTCGCCGTGAGCCACATCGTCCAGATTTTCTTCCATACCGGCTGTAAAGCCGTAATCCATCAAATTGGAGAAGCTTTCGGACAAACGCTCGGTGACGATGTCACCCATTTTTTCAGAGTAGAAACGGCGGTTGTGTAATGCCACATAACCACGATCCTGGATGGTGCCGATGATCGCTGCATAGGTCGAAGGACGGCCAATGCCGCGCTTTTCCATCTCTTTAACCAGGCTCGCTTCCGAGTAGCGCGCCGGCGGCTTAGTGAAGTG
This sequence comes from Pseudomonas sp. MIL19, assembly GCF_028680365.1. Lineage (NCBI taxonomy): Bacteria > Pseudomonadati > Pseudomonadota > Gammaproteobacteria > Pseudomonadales > Pseudomonadaceae > Pseudomonas > Pseudomonas sp. MIL19. Next base: position 6,809 of record NZ_JAPPVG010000019.1, read on the forward strand.
CTGGCTCGGGTCGAGCTTGACCAGCTTGAGCACTTCGCCCTGATCCATTTCCGGCAGTACATCATCGTCGCCCGGCTTACTCAGCTGCGGCAGCGCACGGGTATAACCGTCGAACTTGAGAATACGCCCCTTGGCGCGTAGTTCGAACTGCGCAGCCGTCACCGTCACAGTGGTCGACAGGTATTCAGCCGGTGGCATCTGACAGGCCACGAACTGGCGCCAGATCAGCTCATACAGGCGCTCGGCGTCACGCTCCATGCCTGACAACTGGGTCGGCTTGAGGTTGACGTCGGAAGGACGAATCGCTTCGTGCGCTTCCTGTGCACCTTCTTTACTGCTGTAGGCAATCGGGTTGGCTGGCAGGTACTTCTTGCCAAACTCGCCTTCAATAAAGTCACGCACCATGCTCACAGCGTCAGCCGAGAGGTTGGTCGAGTCAGTACGCATATAGGTGATGTAGCCAGCCTCATAAAGACGCTGGGCCATCATCATGGTCTTCTTCACCCCAAAGCCCAGGCGGTTACTGGCAGCCTGTTGCAGGGTGGAGGTAATAAACGGCGCGGAAGGCTTGCTGCTGGTCGGCTTGTCTTCACGCTTGCTGACGGTGTAGCTAGACGCTTTTAGCGTAGCCAAGGCCGCCATGGCCTGGGCCTCGCTCAGCGGCTTGAAGGCAGCGCCGTTCTCGCGCGCCACTTCGAAGCGCACATTCGCGCCTTTGGCCGTGCCTAGATCGGCATGCACTTCCCAATATTCTTCGGGGACGAACGCGCGAATCTCTTTTTCACGTTCGACCACCAGCTTTACCGCTACCGATTGCACGCGGCCGGCAGACAGACCACGGGCAATCTTGGCCCACAGCAATGGCGAGACCATGTAGCCCACCACGCGATCGAGAAAGCGCCGCGCTTGCTGGGCGTTAACCCGGTTGATATCCAGCTCACCGGGCTTGGAAAACGCGTCCTGGATGGCCTTCTTGGTAATTTCGTTGAACACCACGCGCTTATAGCGGCTGTCATCACCGCCGATGGATTCGCGCAAGTGCCAGGCAATGGCTTCCCCCTCGCGGTCCAAGTCGGTTGCGAGATAGATGGTGTCGGCATCCTTGGCCAAACGGCGCAATTCCTCGACCACCTTCTCTTTGCCTGGAAGGATCTCGTACTTGGCTTTCCAGCCATGCTCGGGATCAACCCCCATGCGCGCGATCAGCTGGCGCTTGGCTTTTTCCTTGGGCGACAGCGCAGGTACTTCACCTGCAGCGGCTTTGCCACGCTTGGCCGGCTCTTTGGCGGTGCTCGCCGAACCACTGGTGGGTAGGTCACGGATGTGGCCGATGCTCGACTTCACCACGTACTCGTTGCCCAAGTACTTGTTGATGGTCTTGGCCTTGGCCGGGGATTCCACGATGACCAGCGATTTGCCCATGGATTGGAAATTTCCTGAATTCGGTAAATAAATGCGGGAGGCGCGGTGACTGCCTGTTAGCGCGGCACCGCTATATATAGTGGCGGTCCGGCTAAGGTCAAGCGCAGCGGTGGCCCGATGTCAGCTCAAGGCCGAGTAAACAATGCTGTTTCAGCCTGAATCAAAGCAAAGCGTGGAACCGTCTCGCCGTCCACCTGAACGCTCTCACAGAACATCTCAAGCGGCCTCACCCAAAGGCCAAACTCGCCGTACAGCGCCTGATAGACCACCTCCAGCTGCTGCGTTTCAGAATGCTGCGCCACGCCAAATACCCGGTATTCCGGGCCTTTGTAGTGACGATAGAGGCCAGGCTGTAACTGCATGGATGAATTCCTTAAAGATTTTCTACTAAAAACAAAAACCGGGGCACTTGGCCCCGGTTTTCCACCTTCTACATCGACTACAACTTAGATGCGTTCGAAGACGGTGGTGATGCCTTGGCCGAGACCTACGCACATGGTCGACACACCGAAGGTGCCACCATTCTGCTTCATCACGTTGAGCAGGGTACCGGAGATACGCGCACCGGAACAACCGAACGGGTGACCCAGAGCGATTGCGCCGCCGTGCAGGTTGACCTTCTCTTCCATCTTATCGAGCACTTTCAAGTCCTTCAGCACAGGCAGAGCCTGAGCAGCGAAGGCTTCGTTGAGCTCGAAGAAGTCGATGTCATTGATGGTCAGACCCGCACGCTTAAGGGCTTTATGAGTCGACGGTACTGGACCGTAACCCATGATCGCCGGGTCAACACCGGCAACAGCCATGGCACGAACCACTGCCATTGGCTGGATGCCGAGGTCCTGAGCGCGCTGAGCACTCATGACGATCATGCAGGAAGCGCCGTCAGTGATCTGCGAGGACGTACCTGCAGTCACGGTGCCGCCCTTCGGGTTGAACGCTGGCTTCAGTGCAGCCAGGCTCGCCAGGGTGGTTTCCGGACGAATGGTTTCGTCGTAGTCGAAGACCTTCAGGAAGCCATTCTCGTCGTAGCCTTGCATCGGGATGATTTCATCCTTGAACTTGCCTTCAACGGTAGCTTTCTGAGCCAGACGGTGCGAACGCTCACCGAATGCATCTTGCTGCTCACGGCTAATGCCATGCATTTTGCCGAGCATTTCAGCCGTCAGACCCATCATGCCCGAGGCTTTGGCCGCATACAGCGACAAGTGCGGGTTTGGATCAACGCCGTGCATCATGCCAACGTGGCCCATGTGCTCCACACCGCCGACAACGAACACATCGCCGTTACCGGTCTGGATCGCCTGCACAGCAGTGTGCAGCGCGCTCATGGACGAACCGCACAGGCGGCTCACAGTCTGGCCAGCAGCGGTGTGAGGGATCTGGGTCATCAGCGACGCCATGCGTGCGATGTTCCAGCCCTGCTCCAGGGTCTGGTTAACGCAGCCCCAGATTACGTCTTCCACTTCAGACGGATCGACCTTGGTGTTACGTGCCAGCACGCCACTGATCAGGTTGGCCGACATGGTCTCGGCACGGGTATTGCGATGCATGCCGCCCTTGGAACGACCCATTGGGGTACGACCGAAGTCGACAATGACTGCATCTCTAGGATTCAGGCTCATAAATTTACTCTCGCTCTAGTCTGTCCGCGATTAACCGAAAAACTTCTGGCCCTTAGCGGCCATTTCGCGAAGCTTGGCAGTCGGGGTGTACAGCGCGCCCAGCTCGGCATATTTGTCGGCCAGGGCAACGAACTCAGCCACACCGACGGTATCGATGTAACGCAGCGCACCACCGCGGAAGGGCGGGAAGCCGATGCCGTAAACAAGACCCATATCGGCCTCGGCAGCGGTCTCGACGATGCCATCTTCCAAGCAACGAACAGTTTCCATGCACAACGGGATCATCATCCAGTTGATGATGTCTTCGTCGGTGACTTCACGCTGCTCAAAGATGATGGGCTTGAGCACTTCGAGAACAGCAGGGTCAGCAACTTTCTTCTGCTTGCCGCGCTTATCCAGCTCGTAGGCGTAGAAGCCTTTACCGTTCTTCTGACCCAGGCGATCAGCTTCGTACAGTGCATCGACTGCCGAGCGACGATCGTCTTTCATGCGGTCTGGGAAGCCTTCGGCCATTACGTCGCGACCGTGATGACCGGTGTCGATGCCGACCACGTCCATCAGGTACGCCGGGCCCATTGGCCAGCCGAACTTCTCCATCACCTTATCGATGCGCACAAAGTCGACGCCCGCGCTGACCAGCTTGGCGAAACCACCGAAGTAGGGGAACAGCACGCGGTTGACCAGGAAGCCTGGGCAGTCATTGACCACAACCGGGGTCTTGCCCATTTTTTTGGCGTAAGCGACGGTTGTAGCCACAGCTACGTCGCTGGATTTCTCGCCACGAATAACTTCAACCAGCGGCATCATGTGCACAGGGTTGAAGAAGTGCATGCCAACGAAGTTTTCCGGACGCTTGAGCGCCTTGGCCAGCAAGCTGATGGAGATAGTCGAGGTGTTCGACGCCAGGATTGCATCCTCACGTACCATGCCTTCCACTTCAGCCAGCACGATCTGCTTGACCTTAGGGTTTTCGACGACCGCTTCGACAACGATGTCGACAGCGCCGAAATCGCCATAGGACATGGTCGGACGAATGGCGGTGAGGGCTTCTGCCATCTTCGCCGGGGTCATACGACCTTTAGCAACACGGCCACCGAGCAGCTTGGACGCCTCGGCCAAGCCCATCTGGATACCCTCTTCACGGATATCCTTCATCAGGATCGGGGTGCCCTTGGACGCGGACTGGTAGGCAATACCGCCACCCATGATGCCAGCACCGAGAACGGCAGCCAGCTTCACGTCTTTAGCGATTTCGTCGTGCTGTTTGGCTTTTTTCTTAAGATCCTGATCATTCAGGAACAGGCCGATCAAGCTGGCAGCCACTGGCGTTTTAGCCAGTTTAACGAAGCCGGCAGCTTCAACTTCCAAGGCCTTATCGCGCCCCATGTTGGCCGCTTTCTGGATGGTCTTGATGGCTTCAACCGGCGCTGGGTAGTTCGGGCCAGCCTGTCCGGCCACGAAACCTTTGGCGGTTTCAAAGCACATCATTTGCTCGATCGCGTTGAGCTTGAGCTTTTCCAGCTTCGGCTGACGCTTGGCCTTGTAGTCCAACTCGCCAGAGATGGCGCGCGAAATCAGGTCAAGTGCAGCAGCTTGCAGCTTGTCAGCAGCAACCACGGCATCCACTGCACCCATTTTCAGGGCATCAGCGGCTTTGTTCTCTTTACCGCTGGCAATCCACTCCACAGCGTTATCAGCACCGATAACACGTGGCAGACGCACAGTGCCGCCGAAGCCTGGGTAGATGCCCAGTTTGACTTCCGGCAGGCCCACTTTGGCGCTTTCGGCCATGACGCGATAATCCGCAGCTAGGCACATTTCAAAACCACCGCCCAAGGCGATGCCATTGATCGCGACTACAGTCGGAACATTGAGGTCTTCAAAATCACTGAAGATCTTGTTGGCTTCGAGGTTGCCAGCCACCAGCTCTTCGTCCGGCAACTTGAAGTTGTCGACGAACTCGGTGATGTCGGCGCCGACGATAAATACGTCTTTGCCACTGGTGACAATCACGCCTTTGATCGAACCATCAGCCTTAATTGCATCAACGGATTGACGCAGTTCATTGAGGGTAAGACGGTTGAATTTGTTGACGGATTCACCCTTGAGGTCGAATTTCAATTCGACGATGCCACTCTCAAGAGCCTTAACCGTGATGGCTTTACCTTCGTAAATCATCAACTGATCTCCACGGTATGGAAGCTGAACAGTACACATCGGAGCCAACCAGCAAGTTACTCAACGGCATGGCCGCATCAGAGTAACCCCAATCAGCCTGGCACACCCACCGACGCGATATTCGGGTTGTAAAGGCGATGGATTAAGTAAGCAAACGCTCAATTCATACGCCCGTTTGATTTGGGTGTGCACACCTTCAAGGAAAAGCCATGACTTGTCAATTGGCCCGTAACGGCGGCAATAACGTACAAAAAGTTACGCTCAAACGCGCACTGGCGCCCCGATAGCTTCGCCTCGAAAAAGCAGCCATTCGCTGCGATATAGCGCTACTTATCGAGAAAACCACGCAAAAAAGCGCACCCGCGACGACCTAGCAAAATATTTTAGCTACAGGTACAGTCGTCTCAATACGGCCGTGTTTATGACACCCGTAACTAAAACAAAAACAATTAAAGCCCAACCAAGGGCGCACGGAGTTTCCTTATGTCGAGGCGCACGCTTGCCATTGCTTTGAGCACCCTACTGGCAATCACACTCCCCCTGTTCAGCGCCGCAAGCCAAGCCGCTGAAACCGCCACCAGCCTACGTAACCTGCACCAGCTACGTCTTGCCGCGCAAAAAACGCTGGGCGATTTTTATATGTTTAACGGTATGGAAGGCGATCAACGCTATGCGCGGATGATCAATGAGTCGCTCAGCGAGGTGAACACCCAGCTAAGCGCGCTGAGAGACATGCCTGGCGAGGGCTCAAACGCCCTGCGCTCGCAGCTTGACCAGCAATGTAAAGGCTACCAGAGCGATCTCAATAACCTGATTAACGCACTAAAAACCCAGGGTTATACAGACCTACAGCCGGTGGCCGACCTGGCCGCGCGCAACCAACAGCTGATGAGCCTAAGCCAGGAGCTTTACAGCAAGATTCAGCAAGAAGGCAGCTACAGCGTGCCCACACTGACCCAGCATAGCCGCGAGCAAAGCCTGTTGATGCAAGGCATCGCTGTGGATTACGCCTCACGTAGCGCTTCAGTGGGCGCCACTTTTATGGGCGGCGGCGATGCACGGCCGATTGAGGACATGGTCAGCGAGTTCGCCAGCAAGATGGCGACACTGCAGAAAGCCCCGCAAAACACCCCGCAACTTAAGCAGTCCTGGGGCGAGGTCGCGACCAAATGGCGCTACATTGAAAAATCGTTGATTAACTACAACGAAAACAGCGTGCCCTTTCTGGTCAGCAAGTATTCCAACACCATTATTCAGGGCATCGAACAGATTTCCACCCAGTACGCAGCCACCGATCTCTGATCGCCTCGGGCGCACTCAGCACTCGCTCCAGCGGCTTGCCTGGGCACAGGCAAGCGCGGTGCTTGCAAAGGCCTTTGTTAGCCTCAGGCTCTGGCCTTGAGAAAGCCGACAACTTTTTCCAGTGCCGCGCCAGCGCCCCGCTCGCCCCAGCATATCGAGAGCATCTGATCAGTCGCTTCAACCTTGAACGCATCCGCCGGCAATGCCTGCAACTCGGTCAACAAGGTCTCATCGGCGCAGGGCTCGCGCCATTTATTGACCCACTGCCCCGGCTCCAGCTGCCAGTAGCACCAGCGATCGACCTGACCGCGCCGGCGCGCCTGGTGATATTGCGGGCACGACCCCGGTGGCTCACGCAACAACCAGTGCGGCCACTCTTGCGGCGACAATTGCATGGCCACGCCCATACGCCGAGCCTGCAGGCGCACATCCATCTGCCCACGCTGACGGCGTGACGGTGCCAGCCATGCCAAAGGGCTTAACATGACCGCCAGCAGTAAAACCAGAAACCAAGGACTCATATCGTTCTCTCACAGGCAAAAGCCTGTTATATGCATTCAAGAAGGCCATACTTAAACCATCGAACCACATGTAAGGAGCTATCCATGCCCTATCTGCACATTCTGGTCGCTGTCGACCTTACCGAGGAATGCGACCCGGTTATGCACCGAGCGCAGAAATTAGCAGCCAGCAGCGGCGCCAAATTATCCGTGGTGCATATCGTCGAGCCCATGGCCATGGCCTTTGGCGGCGACGTGCCGATGGACTTGTCGATGCTGCAACAACAGCAGTTCGACCAAGCACGCGAGCGCCTGGATAAATTTGCCGACAAGTACCCCGCTCTTAGCGACGAACATCGCCACCTGGCTTATGGCCAGCCGCGCCAGGAAATTCATCGCCTCGCCGAAGAACAGCAATGCGACCTGATAATTGTCGGCAGCCACGGCCGCCATGGCCTAGCCCTGCTACTGGGCTCGACCGCTAACGACGTCCTGCACGGCGCTCCCTGTGACGTCCTGGCTGTGCGGCTAAAGAAGGCCGAATAACGTCGGCGCACGAATAACGCAACGCCAACCGCGCTTGCGTTATTCGTTACTGTCGCGCGTTCCCATGACCAATGGGCGGATCTTCTGCAGTTGCGTCTCCAGCGAATAGGTCATGCTTGAGGCCATCGAAAAGAACGTCAAAAACGCCTTGAGGTTCGAGTCACCATCACAGGTTGCATGAATACGCTGCCAGAATGCCTGATTCACCAGCTGCAACTGCTGGAAAACCTCAACCAACCCCTTTAATTGCCAGTCAGCTGTATGCCCCTCGCGCAGGTTGAAATACTGCTGAGTGAGGTAGAGCGACACAGCCCGCAGAATGAATTCCTGGTTATTGGCGAACGGCAGATGGTGCTGCGCCATGGGCTTTAGCTTGCCCAGCAACGGGCACGCACTGGTTGCCATGATCACCCCAAGCAGCGCGCGCAACCCTTCGTCCAAGCCAACCTGTTTGTTGTACTCACGCTCCGGCGTACGCACCCAAACAGCAGCCTTCTTGAACGCCGGAAGGCCGTGGAAATCCTCAATCACCCGGTGCAAATCAACCGCTGCGGGGCAATGGCTGAAATTGTCCTTGCTCAGCGGACAATTACTGCACTGCTGATATTCCAGACGCGTCCAGGCTGGCGCACTTTGCGCAGCCTCTGCTGCATACACCCGGTCCAGCTCAATCCTATAACTGAACTGGTGATCGTCGTCGAGAGTAATGCTGTACTCGATGGCCATCGACTGTCTCCGCCAGAAGCCCGAATGCTATTTGAGCGCGCTACTTATTTACTAGGGCGCGGGATTAGCCTTCCAGCTCGGCCCAACGCTCAACCAATTGTTCCAACTCGTGCTGCACAGCCTGCAACTTAGCCAGTACTTCAGCGGTTTTTTCCGCTGGTTGCTGATAGAAAGCCGGCGAGCCGATCTGCTCCTGCAAGCTGGCAACCTGCGCTTCAAGCACATCGATCTGCCCAGGAATGGCTTCCAGTTCACGCTGTAATTTGTAGCTGAGCTTTTTCTTGCTCGCATCTGTAGCCACAGGCGCGGCCTCAACCGGCGCCGGAACCACCGCGGTGGCCAGTTCAGGTTTACCGGCTTTGCTTTCGCCAACGCCGAGCAAACGCGGTGAACCACCCTGGCGCAGCCAGTCCTGGTAACCACCGACGTATTCACGCACTTTGCCTTCACCCTCGAAGACCAGGGTGCTGGTCACGACGTTGTCGAGGAAGGCCCGGTCGTGACTGACCATCAACACGGTCCCCGGGAAGGTCAGTAGCACCTCCTCGAGCAGCTCAAGGGTTTCCACATCGAGGTCGTTGGTCGGTTCGTCCAGCACCAGCAGGTTGGCCGGTTTGCTGAATAGCTTGGCCAGCAACAGGCGAGCACGCTCACCGCCGGACAACGCCTTAACCGGCGTGCGCGCACGCTGCGGGCTGAACAGGAAGTCGCCCAGGTAGCTCAGCACATGGCGGTTCTGCCCGTCGATTTCGATAAAGTCGCGGCCTTCAGCAACGTTGTCGATCACGGTCTTTTCCAGGTCGAGCTGGTGCCGCAACTGGTCGAAATACGCAACATCGATGCGCGTACCTTCGGCCACCTCGCCGCTGGTGGGCTGTAAGCCACCCAACATCAGCTTGAGCAATGTGGTCTTGCCAGTACCGTTCGCACCGAGCAGGCCAATACGGTCGCCACGCTGCAGCACCATGGAAAAATCTTTGATCAGGAACGGGCCGCCTGGGTGGGCGAAGCTGACGTTTTCCAGGACCATCACCTGCTTGCCGGATTTCTCTGCAGTTTCCAGCATGATATTGGCCTTGCCGGTACGCTCACGGCGCTCGCTACGCTCCACGCGCAGGGCCTTGAGAGCACGCACACGGCCTTCGTTACGGGTACGGCGAGCCTTGATGCCCTGACGAATCCACACTTCTTCCTGGGCCAGTTTTTTGTCAAATAACGCGTTGGCAGTTTCTTCAGCGGCCAGCGTGGCCTCTTTGTGCACCAGGAAGCTAGCGTAGTCGCCGTTCCAGTCGATCAGGCCGCCACGGTCCAGTTCGAGGATGCGCGTAGCCAGATTCTGCAAGAAGGAACGGTCGTGGGTAATAAACAGCACCGCGCCCTGGAAATCGGTCAAGGCTTCTTCCAGCCAGGCAATCGCACCGATATCCAAGTGGTTGGTCGGCTCGTCGAGCAGCAGCAAATCGGGCTCGGAGACCAGCGCTTGGGCCAGCAGCACGCGACGGCGCCAGCCGCCCGAGAGCTCAGCCAGAGTCTTGTCAGCCGGCAACTGCAAGCGGCTCAGGGTGCTGTCGACCAGTTGCTGCAAGCGCCAGCCGTCACGGGCCTCAAGGTCCTGCTGCACGTGCATCAGCTTATTCAGGTCGTCTTCGGTGACGCAGTTCTGCGCCAGGTGATGGTACTGCGCAAGCAGTTCGCCTACACCGTCCAAACCCTGGGCGACCACATCAAACACCGTACGGTCATCGGCTACCGGCAGCTCTTGCGGCAACTCACCGATCTTCAACCCTGGCGCGCGCCAAACGGCACCGTCATCGGCTTTTTGGTCGCCCTTGACCAGCTTCATCATGCTCGACTTGCCGGTGCCGTTGCGGCCGATGATGCACACCCGCTCGCCACGGGCGATCTGCCAAGACACCTTGTCCAAGAGCGGCATTGCGCCGTAGGCCAGGGAAATATCGGTGAACTTGAGCAGGGTCATGGCACGCCTCAACAAAAAACGACGGGTGAAAGCCGGTCAACCGGGGCTGAGCAACGCACTTCGTTGCATCAAACGTACAGCGGTAACCTGAAACACCCAGAAAATCATCTGCAGATGCCCAAAGCAGCCGCAAAACAGGGCGCGCATTCTAACCGAGAAGCGCGTAGGCCGAGCAGGCAATTTCGCCAGCGGCCGAGGTAACCCCAGCCTCCGCACCACACAACCCTGACGGCAAGCGCTCTAGCACGCCTAATCGACCATTAAGCGAAGCCCCATCGCAGCAATTACGCGCTGCAACGCTTTGAGCCTTCACCCTCCCCAGGCAAAGGACTAAGCTAGGGTCATACGCACTATTTGCCTGGAAGTATCATGCGCGGTCCCCTGCTCAACCTATTGTCCTGCCTATTGCTGTCCTCCTTCGGGTTATCTGCGGCGCAGGCCGCCACCCTGGCGCAACAACGCCAGTATTACGACCAGGCCAAAGCGGCACTGGCCAAAGGTGACAAAGAGCCTTACCAGCGTTATGCCAACGCTCTGCGCGACTACCCGCTGGAGCCTTACCTGGCCTATGACGAGCTGACGGCGCGGCTGAAATGGGCAAGCAATGACGAGATCGAGAAGTTCCTCGCTGAACATGGTGACCTGCCGCAAATCAACTGGATGAAGCTGCGTTGGCTGCGTTGGCTGGCCGAGCGCGGTGAATGGCAGACTTTTATCAACCACTACGACCCGGCGCTGAACTTCACCGAACTCGATTGCCTGTATGGCCAGTACCAACTGAGCCATGGCATGCGCGCTGAAGGTAATGCCACCGCCGAAAAACTCTGGCTGGTGGGCAAATCGCAGCCCAATGCCTGCGACCCGCTATTCGAGCGCTGGGCGGCGGAAGGCCAGCTCACTGAACAGAAACGCTGGCAGCGCGCCAAACTGGCAGCCGAGTCGCGTAACTATGGCCTGCTCAGCCACCTGATCAAGAGCCTGCCGCCGCTGGGCAACCAGGGCAAAAACCTGCTGGAGGTCGCGCAAAAGCCTGAGCTGCTGAAACAAACCAGTCGCTTCACACAAACTGACCCAGCCAGCGCTGACATCGTCGGCCTTGGCCTGCGCCGCCTGGCCCGTCAGGACCCGGAAAGCGCGCTCAAACTGCTCGACAGCTATGCCCAGCGCATGAAGTTCTCCAGCACGGAACAAGTCGCCATCGCCCGCGAAATCGGCCTGACCTTGGCCAAGCGGTTCGATGCTCGTGCCTTGCAAGTAATGGCCAAGTATGACCCCGAGCTGCGTGACAACACTGTAAGCGAGTGGCGCGCGCGCTTGCTGCTGCGCCTGGGCCGCTGGGAGGAAGCCAACCAGCTAACCCACCAAATGCCCGCCGAACTCGGCAACACCAACCGCTGGCGTTACTGGCAGGCGCGCACATTGCAACTCGCGCAGCCCAACAGCCAGGCGCCAAAAGCCCTGTACCAGTCGCTGGCCAAGGAACGTGACTTCTATGGCTTTATGGCCGCCGACCAAGTACAGGCGCCCTATCAGCTGAGAAACAAGCCGCTGGCCCTGAGCCCGCAAACCATCAACAAAGTGCGTAACTCGGCGGCCATTCGTCGCGCCCTGGAGTTCCACGCCCGTGGCCAGGTCGCCGATGGGCGGCGCGAGTGGTACAACGTCACGCGTTTGTTTAGCCGCGATGAAATGGTCGCCCAGGCGCGCCTGGCCTACGAGATGGGCTGGTACTTCCCCGCCATTCGCACCATCAGCCAAGCGCAGTATTGGGACGACCTGGATGTGCGCTTCCCAATGGCCCACCGTGAGCAACTGGTGCGCGAGGCACGCAACCGCGACATTCACTCCAGTTGGGTATTTGCCATCACCCGTCAGGAAAGTGGCTTTATGTCCGACGCCAAGTCCGGGGTTGGGGCGATGGGTTTGATGCAGCTGATGCCCGCCACGGCCAAGGAAACCGCCAAACGCTTCGGTATTCCGCTGTCATCGCCGCAGCTGGCTTACCGACCGGAGGTCAATATTCAACTGGGCGCGGCCTATCTGAGCCAGATATACGGCCAGTTCAACGGTAACCGCGTGCTCGCCTCCGCGGCCTACAACGCTGGCCCAGGCCGTGTTCGTCAGTGGCTGCGCGGGGCGGATCACCTGTCATATGACGTGTGGATCGAGAACATCCCGTTTGATGAAACCCGCCAATATGTGCAGAACGTGCTGTCCTACTCAGTGATCTATGGCGACAAACTCAACGCGCCGCAGCCCTTGGTGGCGTGGCACGAGCGTTACTTCGACCAGTAAAGGCTCATCCTGCACGCTCAACAGCACCTGTTGAGCGTGCATTGCCGCCCTACTCCAACACCTGAACCGGCATATCCAACCGCAAATAGCCCTCGCCGCAGGCGATCAGGTTCTGTCCGAAAAACACCTCACCATTACGCTCACGGTAAGTTTTCAGCGTGGTCAGCGGCTCACGGTCTGCGCTGCGCTTGCCGGTTTGTGGGTCGAGGGTGGTCATGATGCAGCGTGAGCAGCCCTTGACCACGCGAAACTCCAACTCGCCAATACGAATCCGCTTCCAGCTGTCCTCGGCATAAGCCGCGCTGCCACTGACCACCAGGTTGGGACGAAAACGCAGCATCGGTAACGGCCGGCCAACCCTCGCCGAGAGGTCATCCAGCGACGCTTGGCCGATCAGCAGCAAAGGAAAGCCATCGGCAAACGCCACCTTGTCACCCGCCTCGGCATAAGCCGTATCAACCTGCCGTGCACGCGGCTCTGATACTTGCACCAGCCGGCAGGCACGCCCCAACCACTCGCTCAGCCACTGTGCAGCCGCATCACCGGCATCTGGCACCTGCAGGCTGTCACGCCAGATCGTCACAGCGCGCAGCGACGCCTGCTCATCCGGCACCACCACCTGTAGATCGCTCATACCTGGCGCACTTAGCTGCAGCTGCGTGCTCCCCAGCCAACGCGCCTGCAGCTGCGTCATCTGCGCCAGCAAACGCTGGGTAAGGAAGCGCCCCGTTTGCGTATCGACTACCATCCAGCGTCGGTCACCCTGCACGCCCAAGGTGTCCAGCTCCGTTTCGCGCAGGGCTTCACCCATCGCTGATTTCAGTGGATAGCGGTACAACCCGGAGAGATGCAACATGAACCCAACTTCCTTTTGGCAAAATGCACTTATACGAGTAAGCCGCCGCACCTACAAGCCTGCCCTGGCGCTGTCATTTGCCACGTTGCTAAGCGCCTGCAGCGGCAGCCCGCCGGACAACCTAGGCATCCAAAATGGTCGTTTGGCCGCCTGCCCAGATTCACCAAACTGCGTAAACAGCCAGGCCAGCGATGCCCAACACGCCATCAAACCACTGCCCCTGCAGGGCTCACCCGAGCAAACCCAAGCACGCCTTAAAGCCCTGATCAGCAATGAACCGCGGGCGCTTCTGGTGGATGAAGCACCGGGGTATTTGCGCGCAGAATTCAGCAGCAAGCTGATGCGCTTTGTGGATGATGTGGAGTTTATGGTCGGCGCAACTGCGGTGGATGTGCGCTCGGCGTCACGCCTGGGCTATGCGGACTTTGACGTTAACCGCGAGCGCATTGAGCAACTGCGCCAGCGCCTGAGCGAATAGCCCAGACCTGACGCAAACGCAGGGCCTAGCTAGTCAGCCGACTGCAGAAGTGCCAAGCGGTCGCACACGACATCCACCAACTTGTCCGGCTGGAATTTAGACAGGAAGTTGTCGCAGCCGACCTTCTTCACCATGGCCTCGTTGAAGCTGCCGGACAACGATGTGTGCAACGCCACGTACAAATTCTTGAGGCGCGGGTCGTTGCGGATTTCCGTGGTCAGGCGGTAGCCATCCATCTCTGGCATTTCCGCATCGGTAATCACCATCAGCAGCTTTTCGTGCACATCAATGCCCGCATCCGCCCAACTCTTCAGCAAGTTCAAGGCGCGCAGACCATCACTGGCGCAATGGCAGCGAATATCCAGCTGCGCCATGGTGCCTTTGAGTTGGGTAATTGCGACGTTCGAGTCGTCCACCAACAACACTTCGCGACCACGCGCATGCTCAAGCAGCGGAGAGGCAAGCTTCTCCGGCGAAACCTTGGTGCTCATAGGGGTAATTTCTGACAGTACTTTTTCCACGTCGATAACTTCAACAATCTGGTCTTCGACTTTGGTGATCGCCGTCAGATAATGCTGTCGTCCTGCACCACCTGGTGGCGGCAAGATGGACTCCCAGTTGAGGTTGAGGATGCGCTCGACACCGCCGACCAAGAAAGCCTGCACCGAGCGGTTGTATTCCGTAACGATAATGGTGCTGCGCTCATCCGGCACAATGGGGCGCATGCCGATGGCCTGGGACAAATCGATCACCGGCAGGGTCTGCCCACGCAAGTTGACCACCCCGCAGACAAATCGATGACGCTGCGGCATCAACGTCAGTTTGGGCATCTGCAGCACTTCCTGCACCTTGAACACGTTGATTGCAAACAGTTGCCGGCCAACCAGGCGGAACATCAGAATTTCCAGGCGATTCTCGCCCACCAGCTGGGTACGTTGGTTCACTGAGTCGAGAATACCGGCCATCATGCGCTCCTGTTCACTGATCGATTTAGCCTAGTTCAAATGGCCATGCCCTAGTGTATCGGCTATAGGCCGCCCATCTAAAGGCAGATAACGAAGCGCATCGTGCAACAAGGGCCTCGCAAAGGCCCATCAGGGACAAGCTAGGCCTGCAACAGCGGCGAACCTGCCGGTAAATGCACCCGTAAAGCGGCCGGCAGGGCAACAAAGCGTAATTGACGACTTCCCATCGGCTCCCCGTCCAGATTGAGATCAAGGCCTTGCGGGGCATCCACCTCTAACCAAGCCAGCCGCGCACTGAGGGCCACACTCTGCAAGCCATTGATGCCGCCCGACAATAGCGTGCCCAGGGTGCCGACCACATCAGCTGCTGCCGGCACAATGCACACATCCAGCAGGCCATCATTAACCCGCGCCTGCGGACACAACACATGCCCACCGCCAGCCTGCCGACCATTGCCAATACCGAGGGCGATAAACTCACCTTCCCACTGAAAATCTGGCCCGGAAAAGCGACCAAACGACGACTCTACCTCGGCAAAGCGGCTCAACCCTGTCAGCAAGTAAGCGGCCCCACCCAAGACACGCTTAAGCTCTTCCGAGGTGTTGGCGGTGACGCTGGAACCAAAACCGCCCGTGGCCATGTTGAGGAACACCTGGCCGTCGACTTCACCCAAGTCAATCGGCTGCGCCGGCTCATCCAGCAAGGCCAGCGCTGCCATGGGCGCCAGCGGCACCCCGGCGGCATGAGCAAAATCATTGGCGGTGCCCAATGGCAGTAACACCAGGCTGGCGTTGGTTTTAGCGTGCGCCATGGCTTCGGCCACATCACGCAGGGTGCCGTCACCACCACCGGCGACCAGCGTTGGGTAACCCGCCTGCAACGCTTCGCGCACCATGCGCTGCGCATCACCGGCCTCCCAGGTGACGCGCACGTCCAGCTGCCAACCCTCTTTACGGCGTGCCTGCACGGCCGCTCTCACTTCGGTATTGAGCGCTTGCTTGCCATGCAGAATTAACAGTGCTTTACGTTCCTGCATTAGCGGCTTCCTTTTCACGCCTTAGACAAATACTCAGCACAGCCATTTGATACTGGATCCGCCAGGATGTGGCAAACCGAAGCTTATAAAAACATCAAAAATAACGATTATTAAGCTCAATATTTAAGCATTTTTAATCGTATTGATTTATTGGATCATCTATCCATTGCCCACGAACACCGCAGCAAGCGCCGGTGCTCATTCATGAGGATATGCAGATGATCGAAGTACGCCCCTTCGCCAAACTCGGTGGTGCCCATCACGGCTGGCTTAATGCCCGTCATCACTTTTCCTTTGCCGAATACTATGACCCGACGCGCATGAGCTGGGGCCCGCTGCGGGTGTGGAACGATGATGAAATCGCGCCGCAGACGGGTTTTCCAACCCATCCGCACCGCGATATGGAAATCATCACCTATGTACGCCAAGGCGCCATCACCCACAAAGATAATCTGGGTAACCATGGCCGTACCGAAGCCGGTGATGTGCAGGTGATGAGCGCCGGCACCGGGATTGCACACAGCGAATACAACCTGGAAGACACCACAACCAAAATCTTCCAGATCTGGATTCAGCCCAACCAATCAGGTCTACCGCCATCCTGGGGGGCCAAGCCATTCCCTAAAGGCGAGCGCGCCGGTGCCTTTGTCACCCTGGCCAGCGGCTTTGCCGAAGATCAGGACGCGCTGTCGATCCGTACTAACGCGCGTATGGCAGCAGCCACCCTGCAAGCCGGCCAAAGCACCGAGTACCCGATTGGTGCAGCGCGCCGGGCATATTTGATGGCCGCCAGCGGCAGTATCGAGGTTAACGGCGTCAGCGCTCAGGCCCGTGATGGCGTCGCCGTCAGCGATGTCGAGGTGATCCGGGTAACGGCTATCGAGGATAGCGAAATCATCTTGGTGGATGTGGCGTGACCGCAGTGCTGGCTTAGCCCCAAGGATGGGGAGAGCCGCGCTGGTTAGTCGAAGGCATAACCCATCGCTATGCCGATGGGTATCGCTGCGCTCAACCCATCCTACAAGCCAAGCAGCCTTTCAAGCCGGGTAACCGGTGATTTTGCGGATGGTCTGGTACAGCGGCTTAAGCTGCTTGTACATGCGCTGATAAACCTGGGTGTAGAGCTGCTGATAGGTGCGCTGCGCCTCAGGATTAGGCTCGAACACCTGGCCAACTCGGGTCATGGCGGCAATCGCCGTGGGGTAATCAGGGTGCAGGCCCAGCCCTACTGCACAGTTGATCGCTGCGCCCAGGCCGCTGGTTTCGTAAAGGTGTGGGCGCTCGGCTGGCAGACCGAAGATATCGGCGGTCAGCTGCATGGCTGCATCGCTTTGCGAACCGCCACCGGAAACCCGTAGGCGAGTGATGCGAGTACCCGAACGCTTCTCGATTTTCTCCTTGCCCTGACGCAGGGCATACGCCAGCCCTTCGAGAATCGCCCGGTAGATGTGGGCACGGGTGTGCACGTCACCAAAGCCGATGATCGAACCCTTGGCCTCCAGCCCCGGTTCACGAATGCCAGGCGACCAATACGGCTGCAGCATCAGGCCCATGGAGCCAGCCGGTACGCTGTTAACCAACTCATCGAACAACGCCTCAGGCTCGACGCCTAGCGCCTTGGCGCGCTGCATCTCGCGCAGGCCGAACTCCTGTTTGAACCAACTGACCATCCAGAAGCCGCGATAGATCATCACCTCGGTATTGAAGTGATCGGGAATCGCTGAAGGGTACGGTGGAATCAGCGGTACAGTTTCCAGGTAGCGGCTGCGCGTGGTGTTGATCGTTGCCGTGGTGCCGTAGGACAAGCAGGCGGTGGACGGTTCGACACCGCCCGCACCGAGCACTTCACAGGCCTTGTCCGCACCGGCAGCGATCAGCGGCAGGCCTTCGGGAATCCCGGTATGCCGGCTGGCCTCGGCGCTGATATGGCCGAGCAGTTCACCAGGCTTGCACAGCTCCGGCAACTGCTCACGGCGTACCGGCATGGCCTGCCACTTCCAGTCACTGTCTTTAGCCCATTGCAGACGTTTGTAATCAAACGGCAGGTAGGCGACGCAGCTGGTTAACGAGTCAACAAAACGCCCGCACAGCCGATGGGTGAGAAAGCCGGAGAGCAACAGCACTTTGTGGGTTTTGGCCCAGATTTCTGGCTGGTTCTGCGCGATCCAGTTAACTTCGGCCTGGGCACGAAAGTGATCCACCGTGCCCTGCACGCCAGCCAGCTTGAACAGCCAGCCCCACGGTCCCTTGATCGGCTCACGCACCTCGGCCTGACGCTGATCCAGCCAGAGCATTGCCGGACGTAGCGGCTGGCCTTGCTCATCAACATTGATCAGGGTGCCGCGCTGGGTGGTCAGCGATACGCCACGGATGTGACTACGGTCAATATCCACCTGCCGCCACAACTGCGCGCAGGCCTGGCCCAGGCTGGCCCAGTAATACTCGGGGTCCTGTTCGGCCCAACCAGGCTGCTTGGAGTAATAGGCCTCCAGCTCTACCTTGCCCTTGGCGAGTAGGTTGCCCTGAAGATCGAACAGCAGCGCCCGGATGCTCTGGGTGCCGTTATCGATGGCCAACAGGTAGCTTTTGTCGCTCAAGACGCACTCCTTCTTGTTATTGCCGATGGGTATCGCTGCGTTCGACCCATCCTACTGTCGAACGCGGGCTATACAGCTGGGGCGCATCATTGCGGTCTCGGCAGGCTGTAACACTGCTGCCACAACGCCAGGTAATCCGTTTCTTCCCGCTGCCAGCGCGCGTCATCCCAGCCCAACCGCGCCTGGCACAACGCACGGATACGCGGCAGTTCGGCAGCAGCGCCCTGGGCCAGCAGCAGGCCCAGGCGGGTGCGGCGTAGCAGCAGATCGTCCAAATGCAGCACCAACTCCTGCTCGGCGGCCCACGCCAGTTCGGCCCATAAGGTGTCCGTACCGACTACCGGCTCTATGCCTAGCTCGTCGATCAGCGCCAGCAATGGTGGCAGCGCCCGACCATAACGGCCGATCAGGCGCTTCTGCTGAGCCGGGCTTAGCGTTGGCATCGGCGGGCTGGACAGCGCTGCAAAGGTCGCCGCGCCATGGTCGTCGACCGTGCGGCCGACCATCGACGCGCAAGCCTGCAGCACCTCCAGCGCCAGCAGGCGAAAGGTGGTCAGCTTGCCGCCGGCCAGGGTCACGCAGCCAGGCTCAACCCAGAGTGCGTGTTCGCGCTTTTCATCCGAGGGTTTGCGTCCTAGTTCACCATCGCTGACCACCGGGCGCACGCCGGCCCATGTCGACAGCACATCGGCCGCACCTATCCCGGCTGCGGGAAACTGCTGAGCGCAGGCATCGAGCAGATAAGTGACTTCGTCCGGGCTGATCCGTGCTTCTTCAGCCAACGATGCCGTGTGATCCAGATCGGTGGTACCGATCACCGTCGCGCCTTCCCAAGGGAAGACAAACACCGGGCGATTGTCAGACGCGTGCATGAAGCTAAAGGCATGCGCCACCGGCAGACGCCAGGCCGGCAGCAGCAGGTGGCTGCCGCGCAGTGGGCGGATATGCTCCAACCCGGTCTTCTGCAGTAACTGATCAGCCCAAGCGCCGGTGGCCTGCGCCATAGCACGGGACTTAAAGCTGTAGCGCAAGCCGGTCTCGCTGTCTTCGGCGAGCAGGCCGGTGACCTGCCCATTCTCACGCAGCAGCTCAACCACACGCATGCCGTTGAGCGCTTCGCCGCCCTCGGCACGGGCCTCACCGAGCACCCGCTGCACCAGGCGTGCATCGTCGGTCACTGCATCGAAAAATCGTGTGCCGCCGAGCAAGCCGTCCTCCTTGATGCCAGGTGCCAGGTAGCGCAGCTGCTGCAGCGGGTAATACAAGTGGTTGCGCTTGCCGGCCAGGGCGTCATACACCGCCAGCAGGCCACCGAAGACGCGCGGGCCGGGAAAGCCACCCTGGTAATGCGCCATGATAAAACTCAAGGGGTCGACCAACCCCGGCGCTTCTTGCAGCAAACGCTGGCGCTCACGCACCGAGTCACAGGTCAGGCCAAACTGGCCCTTGGCGATATAACGCAGGCCACCGTGCACCATCTTCGAGGAGCGGCTGGAGGTGCCCCAGGCGAAGTCGCGCTGCTCCAGCAGCAGGCATTTCCAGCCACGCCGCGCTGCTTCACGCAGAATCCCAGCACCACTGATACCGCCGCCCACGACGATCAAATCCCAGTCGCGTGCGGCCAGTTCAGGCAGCGCCTGTTCGCGCCAGGCGGCGTTCCACTGAGTCATCATCAATCCTGAATCAGCACGCCAGGAGCCAAGCGCCGTTCAGGGTCGAAGTGCACGGCCAGGCTCTTGAGCGCGGCCATGCCCAGCTCGCCCTTCTCCACCGGCAGGTAAGGCGCGTGATCGCGACCGACACCGTGCTGATGGCTGATGGTGCCGCGGTTCTCGGCGATGGTCAGGCTGGCGGCGTGCTTGAGCTTCTGCCAGCGCGCCATGGCCTCGGCGTAGTCACTGCCGGGGCGGAACACATAAGTGGTGTAGATGCTCGAGCCTTCGTTGTAGACGTGGGACAGGTGAGTAAACACGTGTACCTGCTCGCCCTCCTCGCTCAAGCCGCTGCGCAAACTGGTTTCGAGCTTGTTCAGCAGGCTGTCGACGTTGCTCCAGTCGGTGGCGGTTTCCAGGGTGTCCACCGCGTAACCGGCGGCCCACAGGCCATGGCGCAGATAGGGGAAACGGAAGCGGTTTTCTGCCCATTTTTTACCGAGCAGAGTGCCGGTAAAGATGCCACCAAAGCCTTTGAGCAGCTTCTTTGCCTGCTTTAGCGAAGCGGCATTCTGCGTGCGGCTGCCGGTGACGCCAAAGGTCAGCATGCACTTGCCCTCACGGGCGCCGCGCAGGGCCAAGTATTTCTCCAGCCAGGCGATCTGCTGCGGATGGCCGGCCAGGGCCAGCTGGGTTTTGGTTTCGATGGCGTTGGACAAGCGCAGCATCGACAGCGGCACCCGTGCCTGAGCCAGGCTGCGAATGGCGCTCAGCGCCTGCTGCCAGTTGGGCAGGAAGACTGCGTAGAAATTTTCTTGATCGGCCAAGCGGGTGATGCGTACCTTGACCTCGGAAATAATGCCGAAGCGCCCTTCCGAGCCCATCAAGATTTCGCGCAGATCAGGCCCGGCCGCAGATGCCGGGAAGGTCGGAATCTCCAGGGTACCGGCGAAGGTTTCGACCTTGCCGCCGGCAAACAGCTGCTCGATACGCCCGTAGCGCAGCGACTGCTGACCACTGGAACGGCTGGCGACCCAGCCGCCGAGGGTCGACAGCTCCCAGGACTGCGGGAAATGGCCAAGGGTGTAACCCTGGGCGCGCAACTGGCTTTCCACTTGCGGGCCATTGGCGCCGGGGCCGAAGGTAGCGATCAGGCTGTCGTGATCGATTTCAATCAGTTTGCCCATGCGCTCAAGCGACAGGGTCAGCACCGGTTTGCTGCCAGCCTGCGGGTTGATATGCCCAGCCACCGAGGTGCCGCCGCCATAGGGAATCACGATCAGGTCCTGCTGGCTGGCCCAAGCCAGTAGCTCACGAATCTGTGCGGCGCTCTCCGGGTAGGCCACGCCGTCGGGGAACACGCCAAAATCACCCGAGCGCATGGCCAGCCAATCCGGCAGGCTCTGGCCACGAGCGTGGCGCACGCGGTCTTCGGCATTAAGGCAGATCAGCGGATGGGCTTGCAGACGCGAAGCCGGAACCTTCGCCAGCACCTGCTCCAGGCTGGCATCAGCAAGCTGCTGGCCAGGCCCGACCAGTTCAGCCAGAAAAGCCTCGCCATGAGCCGGCAGTTCCACCACTGTTGCTTCATCACCCCAGCCGTTCCAACGTCGCATCTGTGTCTCCCGGATATTTCAGTCACCCTCGATGGCTGCCTATACTAGCTGGCCGCTTCAAAGCGTCACTGTCGTATCGAGCCAGGCGATATCGCCAATCAAGACATTTAGAAAATGCTCTCAGAATAAGAACAGGCCCATGGAAAACCTCGGCTACACCTCTGTCCCCTCCCTGCTCAAGTACCTGCGCCATGCCGAGCAGCTGGGGCTGGACATCGATCAAGCGCTGATGGCGGCCGGCATCAAGGCCGAGGACCTGGCCGACAACGGCAAGCGCATCCCCAGCGAAACCCACGAACGCCTACTCGCGCATTTGCTGCGCGTGTCCGGCGACCCACTGTTCGGCCTGCATTGCGCACGCTTTGTGCAGCCCGGCTCCTGGAGCGTGTTGGGCTATATCACCATGAACTGCGCGACCCTCGGTGAGGCCATGAGCCGCATCGTGCCTTATGAAAAACTGGTGGGCGATATGGGCGTCAGCCGGGTCGAGGCCGGTGCAGACCACGTTCGCCTGATCTGGACCTGCCGTCATCAGGCTGAGCCGATCCGCCGGCACATGGTGGAGAACGTACTGGCTTCGTGGTTGCTGTATGCGCGCTGGATCTCCGACTCAGATAGCTCGCCGCGGGAGGTTTGGTTCGAGCACGCCCTACCTGAAGGCGTCGATATTGCCGAGTACCAGACGATTTTCGGCTGCCCGATTCGCTTCGAGCAAAGCTGCAATGCGCTGCTCGTGCCGCTGGAATACCTTGCTGTGCCGCTGCGCCAGGCCGACGCTAACCTGTTGCGCACCCTGGAAGAACATGCCCTGACCCTGATGGCTGGACTAGACGACAACGAGCCGCTGCCGCAACGAGTGAAAAACGCCCTACGCCTGCTGCTCAAGGATGGTCTGCCGCGCAAGGAACGCGTGGCGGAGAAATTCAACATGACGGTGCGCACCCTGCAGCGCCACTTGCAACTGGCCGGCACCAGCTACCAACAGATTCTCGATGAGCTGCGCCAGGAGTTGGCCGAGCATTACCTGTTGCGCAGCGACCTGGCGATACAGGACATCGCCAGCTACCTGGGCTTTACCGAGTCGCGTTCATTCCACCGCAGCTTCAAGACCTGGACCGGCCAGACGCCGGGCGAATTTCGCGAAAGCCAGCGCAATCGTTAACGCCATGCGCGTTTGCATTGATGCATTGGTGGATGGGTAAAGCGTCATCCACCCTACATCAGCACTTGCAGTGTGCCGGCGGGAAGCCCCGCGTACTTGACCGTAGGGTGGATGACGCTGTTTTCATCCACCACAAGGCCGCTGTAAGTGAGGCGCTTAAGTGAAGCGCCATCCACCCTACTCCCCTGTCGTGTACCGCGTGGAAAACGCAGCCGACTCGACCGTAGGGTGGATGACGCTTTTTTCATCCACCATAAAGCCAGCCTGGCCCTACCCAAGAATCTCGCTAAGCGGAATAAACCTCAGGCTGTCACCCTCGCTCAAGGTGGTGTTCTCCAACACCTCAGCAAAACCCTCGGCCCACGCGGCGCTGCGCAGCACACCGGAACTCTGATTCGGGTAAGGCACCACCCGGCCGTTTTCCAGACGTGCACGCAGGTATTCGCGTCGGTTGCCTGGCTTGCTCCAGGTGAAGCCCGCCGGCATCGGAAAGCCCAGCGGCTCGACCCGCTGCACGCCCAGACGGCGCAGCAAATAAGGCCGCGCGAGCAAACCGAAGGTCACCAGAGCCGAAGCCGGATTACCCGGCAGGCCGATTACTGGTACGCCACGGAACTGCCCGCAAGTCAGCGGTTTACCCGGTTTGATTGCCAGCTTCCACAGCGCCAGCTCGCCCTCTTCACGCAAGGCCATACCGAGGAAATCCGCCTCGCCCACCGACACACCACCGGTGGAAAGAATCAGGTCAACATCACTTAGCGCACCCAACGCCGAGCGAGTCCGCTCCAGGTCATCAAGCAAAATGCCGCCATCTACCACCTCGCAGCCCAGGCGCTGCAACCAGGCGATCAGTAAACGCCGGTTGCTGTTGTAGATCTGCCCGGGGCCAAGCGGCTGACCAGGTTCAACCAGCTCATCGCCGGTGGACAACACGGCCACGCGCGGCCGACGACGCACCGTCAATTTGGCGCAACCCAAGGACGCAGCCAGCCCCAGCTCAATCGGGCCTAGACGCGTGCCTGCGGGTAGAACGCTATCGCCAACACGGGTTTCCTGGCCCTGAGCGCGCACATTCTGCCCGAGTTTTAGTGGCTCGCTAAAAGCAACGCGGCCATCCTCGCCGAGCACGGCGTTTTCCTGCATCTCCACGGTATCGGCGCCGGCTGGTAGAGGCGCCCCGGTAAAGATTCGTGCGCAGGTTCCCGGCTGCAAAGGCGCAGGTGCACTGCCGGCCTGGATACGTTGGCTGACGACCAGAGGTTCGTCATTCCAGTCGGCCAAGCGCAGGGCGTAGCCGTCCATGGCGCTGTTGTCCCAGGGCGGCAGATCAAGCGGAGCAAGCAACGGTTCGGCCAATACCCGGCCAGCGGCATCGCTCAGATTGACCTGTTCAGTTTCAACAATCGCACTGACCTCAGCCTGCGCCAGCAAACGCGCCAGCGCCGCCTCAACGGGCATCAATCCCGGCTTGTCACAGCCGCTCATCCACGGCTCTCGCAAGCGGCCACTGACTTGAGGTGCGGGACGAAATTGCATGGGCGGTGACGGTTATCCAGCTGCTCGCCGAGGATGCCGTCCCAGGCAGTACGGCAGGCGTTGGTCGAGCCCGGCAGGCAGCAGACCAAGGTGCCGTTGGCCAGACCAGCCAGAGCGCGGGACTGAATGGTCGACGTACCAATATCAGGCACAGAAATTTGCCGAAACAGCTCACCAAACCCATCGACCTGTTTGTCCAGCAAACAGCTCACGGCCTCCGGAGTGCTGTCGCGGCCGGTAAAGCCGGTGCCGCCGGTAATCAACACCACCTGTACCTGATCTTCGGCAATCCAGGTCGCCACTTGTGCACGAATTTTGTACAGATCGTCTTTGAGCAGAACCCGTGCGGCGAGCTGGTGGCCGGCAGCCTGCAGGCGGTCAACAAACAGCTGGCCGGAGGTGTCGGTGTCCAGGCTGCGGGTGTCACTGACGGTCAACACAGCGATATTCAAGGGCACGAAATGTGCCTCGGCCTTGTGGTTCATGGCAGGCTTCCAGTTATGGGCAATAATGCTCGCCGTTATATCACAGGCCCGTTTCCGGAGACGCCATATGCCCACTGCTATCACCCTTCCTGCCTGCTCCGTGCTGCTGCTCTCGGGCGGGCGCGGGCAACGTATGGGCGGCCAGGACAAGGGTCTGCTCGACTGGCAAGGCCGGCCGCTGATTGCCTGGCTGCACGAACTGGTTCGCCCCCTGACCGACGATCTGATCATTTCCTGCAATCGCAACAGCGAGCAATATGCACATTTCGCAGATCGCCTGGTGGCCGATGATGAGGCTGACTTCCAGGGCCCCCTGGCGGGCATCAGAGCCGGTCTGCGCGTAGCCTTGCATACGCATCTGCTGATCCTGCCGTGCGATGCCCCGCAACTCGACAGGCCGCTGCTGGTTGAGCTCTTACGCCAGGCTGGCGAGCGCGCCGTGGTGATCCGCCAGGGGGATTTTCTTGAGCCGCTATTCAGCGTCATTCCCACCGCACTACGTCCCAGCCTGGAGTTGGCCTGGCAAGCCGGTGAGCGCAGCCCACAGCGCTGGCTGCGCAGCCTTGATCCCCTGACCTTAGAACTCCCGCAGGGCGACCCGCGCCTGGCCAACTTCAATACGCCAGAATTACTCAGCGCGGCGCGCTCTTAACGGGAAGAAGGGAACTTGCCTGGCGAAGTCTCGTCACAAGCTGGGTAAAACATCTATCAATTAAGGAGATCTCCATGACCCAGCGGATTATTCCAACAATGCTGCTTACCTTGGGCCTGGTCGCGCTGACAGGCTGCGCATCCCCCACCGTGATTACCCTCAACGATGGCCGTGAAATCCAGACCATCGATGAGCCGAGTTTTGACGAGGATTCGGGCTTCTATGAGTTCGAACAACTCGACGGCAAACGCGCCAAGGTCAACAAGGATCAAGTGCGCACCGTCAAAGAGCTGTAAGTTCATACCCCAGGCGTCGTCAGAAACTTATTACCCGACGCCTGGATTGTTTCAGGCGCAGCTAAAGAGCGCTGGACGATAGAAAAAATTAAAACCTAAGCCCTTGTGCGGTAGAACTTTTTCAGTAAAATTTTGCCCATTCGGAGTGTAGCGCAGCTTGGTAGCGCGTCTCGTTCGGGACGAGAAGGTCGCAGGTTCGAATCCTGTCTCTCCGACCAAATTCTGGTTTAACTGCCCTGACCAGCGCAGATAAAACCCACAAAAAGCCCGCTCAATGCGGGCTTTTTTGTGGGTATCGAAAAGCCTATTACAGGCTATCGAACGCGCGCACCAATGCCTTACTCAGATCGACGATGGAGAACTTGGTCAACACGTCATTGGCACCGACTGCCTTGGCTTTTTCAGTGTTCATGGTGCTGTCGAGCGAGGTGTGCAGCAGCACATAGATCTGCCCGATATCTGGTTTTTTACGCAGGGTACGAACCAGGTCGTAGCCGTCCATTTCTGGCATTTCGATATCTGAAACCAACACCTCGATGGGCTCCCCAGCATCAAACTGCTTCTGCAGCAGTTCAAGCGCGTCGGCAGCGCTGCGGACCATCTGGCAATCCAGCTCCAGTTTGCGCAGGGTAATCATGGTCTGGTGCAACGCGACGTGGGAGTCATCCACGACTAGCACGCGACGGCCCTTGAGCAGTGCGCGCTCACGCTCTGACAACAGTTGCTCGTCCAACTCATCGACAATCATCGGTGCAAGCTCATGCAGCACTTTTTCGATATCTAGAATCTGCACAATCTTGCCGTCGATCTGCGTCACCCCAGTGATAAACGCCTTGCTGCCGGAACCTGCCGGCGGTGGACGCACATCGCGGGTGGAACACTGAACAATGCGTTCCACGCTCTGCACATGCAGGCCCTGCCGTGAACGGCTGAGTTCAGTAACGATCAGACAACCGTCATTGCTCCCAGGAACCCCTTGCTCGCCGATGGCCTTGGCCAGGTCGATTACCGTCAACGCAGACCCGCGCAGGGTGGTGACACCACGCACATGCGGGTGGCGGCTGGGCAACTTGGTCAGCGCGGGGCATGGAATAATTTCCTGAACCTTGAGCAGGTTGATCCCCAGCAAACGGCCGCTGTGCAATCGGAACAGCAGCAGCGACAAGGCGTCGCCATGCACCATGCTCATCAATATTTTTCCTTGAATAAATCAGTGACCAGCACGCAGCGCACAGATATCAGGCGCTGCGTAGAAATTCGACAATGTGTTCAGCTTCGAATGGCCAGTTCAACTCGGCCCCGGTATCGCAGCGACGTAACACCGGGATACGAAGCGCATAATCCTCGACCAGGTATTCATGCTCAGCAATGTCGACCAACTCGACCAACAGACCATGCTCGACAAATGGCATCAATAAGGCTTCTGCTACCTCACAAAGGTGGCAGCCGAGCGTTCCAAACAGTTGGCATTCCGGGAGCATCTACGCACCTCCGACGACTGGACGTGCAGTTTAGCACTGCCCATCACTCAGGCGTCGGTGCCCTTGGCGCTGTCCAGGCCCAGGTTACCTAGGTTTTGCAAACCATCGAGCAAGCGGCTATTGAGCTGCGCGGCCTTGTCCAGCCGACCGCTGTCAAAACGCTCGTCCAGCGAGAAACCGCCTTTGAGCAGATCCAGCAGGCTGCTCTTACCGGTGCCCGCTTCAACCACCTGATTGACGTTGCGCAATGCTTCGAGCAGGCCCTGGGCGTAGTCGATTAGCGAATTATTCACCGCGCTGGCGGCCTGCCCTGCGTCTTGCGCCACGGCGCTGTAGGCATCAGTCGCTTGGCGCACAGTGGTTTGCGTCAGACGCAGAGACATCGACGCCAACTGCTCACCGTCCATCTCCAGCGCCATGGCGCGATCGAAAGCACCGCTCAGATCACCGGAATAGAACTTGTTGGACAGCTCCTGCACTTGGCCGAAGAGTTTTTCCAGTGCGGCACGCTCCTGATCATCCAGCTCGCCTTCAACACTGACCTGCCAGCCACCCATCTGCAGGCTGCCCGATTGGCTGCTGGCGACCACAGAGCTGCCATTGCCATTGCTGCTGGCGACAACGCCACTTTGCGACCAGTTAGCCGATGCTTGAGCGATGGATATACGCAGGCGATCGCCATCACGGGTGGTCACCGACATCTCGAACGTTTCTGCCTGGGCGGCAAAGCGCTCGCTATAGGCCGCAATGCTGCTTGAGCCCTCAGCTAATGCGGCATCGGGGCTGAAACGCTTGCTCAGGTCACTGAAGCCGTCCTGAATCTTTTGGTAAGTGTCGTCAATATCGCTCGCCACCTTGCCTTGCAGCACGCCCATGCCGTCGAGAATCTTGCGCGCTTCGCCAAAGCCTTTCTCAATACCCTCGCGGGCTTGGTCGAGGAGCTTTTGCAGTTTGCCGGTGTCGGCGCCTGCCGCTTGCTCGCTTTGCAGGCGCTGCTCGATAAACCCAAGAATGCGCCCGGCGACTTTGTCCGGGCTGTAGTCATTGGCCTTGCCGGCCAGAGCACCAGGCTCAAGGCCAAGGCGTTCGGCCAGACGATTGGCCAGCGTTGCCTGCGCGTCAGCAGCATTACGCGCACCTGACTGTGCAGTGGAGAAAGATGGGCGCGAGGCAGAGGATAAGTTTGCGGCCAGAGGGTTCATGGCAAAGTACCTGGGCGGTGTATTGACAGGTTGACGGCCAAACACGATGAAACTTTAACCTGACGCCGGGCTATCCGATCAACGGCGCCATGCTCGCGCTAGAGCGCCTGCAGCGACCGCACACCACTCCTCAGCCCTATTCAATGGTGCACAACCGACCAAAGTCTAAAGGCCAAGGACAGACGTCCATGTTTTATTGCGCCTCGCTGGAATAGATCGGGCACACGCCGACCCGCATACACGAGGAGCTAATAATAATGACTACAACCCCCCTCGCCCGCGCTGTGGCACTCGCCGCACTGGGCTCCTGCCTCACCCTGCCATCGCTGGCTCAGGCAGAATTTATTAAGGACAGCAAAGCGAGCATTGAAGCGCGCAATTTTTATATGAACCGCGACTTCCGCCAGGATGGCGCTAGCAAGAGCAAGGCCGAAGAGTGGGCTCAGGGTTTTCTTCTGCGATTTGAATCTGGCTATACCGAAGGCACTGTCGGCTTCGGCGTGGATGCCATCGGGACCTTGGGTCTGAAGCTGGATTCCAGCCCGGACCGTGCAGGCACCGGCCTTTTGCCCGTGGGCGACAGCGGCAAGGCTGCAGACGATTACAGCGAGCTTGGCGCTACCGTAAAAGCTCGAATTTCCAAGAGCACGCTTAAGATCGGCACCCTAATGCCGAAGCTACCGTCTATTTCGGCCAACGACTCGCGCCTGCTTCCACAGAGTTTCCAGGGCGGATGGCTGAATTCCCAAGAAATTGGCGGCCTTACGTTCGACGCTGGTCAGCTCAACCGGGTCAATAACCGCGACTCTTCGAATAACCAGACCATGGTGCTGAATGGCGGTACCGCAACGCCCGGCACGCGCGGCTTCGCCCTTGCCAATGGTGACAGTGACGAATTCAATTTCGCCGGACTGAGCTACAAGTGGAACGACCAACTAACCACCGGTTACAACTACGGCGCATTGGATGGACTCTACAAACAACACATCGTCAATCTGGTGCATGTCCTGCCGATGGCCGGTAATCAGACTTTTAAGACCGATCTTCGCTTCGCCCGCTCCACTGATGACGGCGATAGCAACGTCGACAACAAAGCCTTCGGTGCCATGTTTACCTATGCGTTGAGCGGCCACTCCTTCGGCATCGGCTACCAGAAAATGAGCGGTGACACTGGCTATGCCTATATAGGTGCTACCGATCCGTTCCTAGTCAACTATGTGCAAATCGGTGACTTTGCCAACAAGGATGAACAGTCCTGGCAAGCACGCTACGACTTCAATTTCGCCTCAGTCGGCATCCCTGGTTTGACCTTCATGACCCGCTATCTGTCCGGTGACAATATCGACCGTGGCGCAGCCGCCTCCGAAGGCAAGGAGTGGGAACGCGACACCGACATTGCTTACGTGTTTCAAGAAGGCCCACTTAAAAACCTAGGCGTGAAATGGCGCAACGCCACAACCCGCGCCAACTTTGGCAATTCCTATGACGAGAATCGTCTGATCGTCAGCTACACCCTGCCCCTGTTCTAAGCATCTCTTCTGCAGTTGTAACAAAAAGGCCCGGGTATTTGCCCGGGCCTTTTTGCATGAAGACTTAGCCATTAGTCCTGGCTGGTCGAGCCTATCTTATGCACTGAGAGGTCGGCGCCGTAGTACTCCTGCTCCTGGCTCAGGCGAATGCCTACAGTGGCTTTCAGCACGCCGTACACCAGCACGCCACCGATCAAGGCCACCACCACACCCAGCGCGGTGCCGACAAACTGGCTGGCCATGCTAACGCCGCCCAAACCACCCAGCGCCTGCTGGCCGAAGATGCCACAGGCAATACCGCCCCACACACCGCACAGACCATGCAGCGGCCAAACGCCTAGCACATCGTCGATCTTCCATTTCACCTGGGTCGCGGTAAACGCCCAGACGAACAACGCACCGGCAATCGCCCCGGTAATCAAGGCGCCTACCGGGTGCATCAAATCTGAGCCGGCACACACCGCCACCAGTCCGGCCAATGGGCCGTTGTGCAGGAAGCCTGGGTCATTACGGCCGACCAACAACGCCGCCACGGTGCCACCAACCATCGCCATCAACGTATTGACCGCCACCAGACCGCTGACGCTACCCAGGGTCTGTGCGCTCATCACGTTAAAGCCAAACCAGCCGATGATCAGAATCCACGAACCCAGCGCAAGAAAGGGAATATTCGACGGCGCAAAAGCCACCAGACGCCCCTCGCGATAACGGCCATTACGCCGCCCCAGCAAAATTACCGCGCCGAAGGCCAGCCACCCACCCATCGCGTGTACCACCACCGAGCCGGCAAAGTCATGGAACGCGGCGCCAAACCGCGCCTCCAGCCAGGCCTGCACACCATAGTTACCGTTCCAGATCATGCCCTCGAAAAAAGGGTAGATAAACGCCACGATCAACACCGTGGCACACAGCTGTGGGCCGAACTTGGCACGCTCAGCAATGCCACCAGAAATAATCGCCGGGATGGCCGCAGCAAAGGTCAGTAGAAAGAAGAACTTCACCAACGCATAGCCGTTACCTTCAGTCAGCACACTGGCCGGCTCAAGGAAGGTCACGCCGTAGGCGATCCAATAACCAACGAAGAAATAGGCCAGGGCCGACACGGCAAAGTCAGAAATAATCTTCGACAAGGCGTTGACCTGATTTTTCTGCCTGACTGTACCCACCTCAAGAAAGGCAAAACCGGCGTGCATGGCCAGCACCATCACAGCACCGAGCAGGATAAATAAGGTATTGGAGCCGTGAATCAGGGTTTCTACAGCACTGTTGATGTTTTCCATCTGCAAAGAAAACTCCGTCGTGGGAAAAGCACCAAAGCGGATCATCAGCCGACAAATGCGCACCAGATAGCAGCATTTGCCTCCTTCCACTTTGTCGACGCCGGGTTGGTACAGCACCAAGCGGGTGCTTCACCAACTCGACTTCTAAGCACTTATTCCATAGTTATTAGTCAGTTATAGATGCACCACGGCGTCCTAGCCAATCCCCCTGCAGCCCTATAAAAGGGCGCTCTCGCAAGAGTACGCACCAGCGCAATGCAAACGCTGTACCAGCCATTAGCGCATTCCGACGTCCTCACCGAAGAAAAAAGGAACCCCTGCTACGCTCAGTACTCGAACCCCTACACTGTTCGTCAAAAGGAGAGACATTTATGGCCCGTAAGCCCCCCACAGCGTCCAGCCAGGATCAGTTACTCGAAGAATTCCAGGCACTGGTACGCGACACCGAAAGCCTGTTGCAACACTCCGCCAGCCTCGCAGGCGAGCAGGCCGAGGAACTGCGCGAGCAAATCCGTAGTAGCCTAGGTCGCGCGCGCGGCACCCTGCACAACGCCGAAGACGCGCTGCATGCACGCGGCAAAGCGGCCCTTGATGCCACTGAGGGCTATGTGCAAACTCACCCTTGGCAAACCCTCGGCGTTGCAGCCGCTATCGGCTTATTACTGGGTATGCTGATCTCCCGCCGCTAAAGAGAATCTCAATGGATGCAACACCGCCTACCCCGACAAGTCGCGGCACTTCGCCACAGCGATTCGGCCGTGCCTTGCTGGGGTTATTGCAGGGCCACATCGCGTTGTTTGCGGAAGAGTTCAAAGAGCAGCAAAACCATACGTTGAACCTGCTGGTGCTAACCTGCCTGAGCCTGCTCTTTGGCCTACTGCTGCTAATTGGCCTGTCTGCCGCGCTGTTGATCGCCTTTTGGGAGACTCATCGCCTACTGGTTATCAGTGGCCTGTGTGCGTTCTATGCGCTAGGGCTACTGAGCGCGTTGATCACACTGCTGCAGCGAGTCCGCAATGCGCCTGCGCCCTTCAGCGCCAGCCTTGAAGAGCTGGCCCGCGACCGGGAGCAACTGCTGCCATGAATATGCCCGAGCCACCCGCCAAGGCCTCACGCCGTGAACTGCGTAAAACCCTGCTGCGCATGCGCCTGGAAATGCATCGACAGGAACTGCGCCACGAAAGCCTGGTCATGCTCCAGCCGCTGCGCCAAGCACAGTATTTACGCAAGCACTGGCGCGAAGAGTTGGGCAACAGCAATGCACCTTTTTGGGTCGCAGGCAGTGCGCTGCTGATGGCCACCGTAGGGATTCGCCGAGGCCATTGGCGACGCTGGCTGCGCATCGCCCTGATTGCCTTCCCGCTGCTCAGGCGTAACCCACCACGCCACGCTGACAAGACGGCGAACGCGACTAAAGATAGCTGCACAGAGGATTAATCTGGCCACAATCTTGCTTAGTCACCCGGTTATAACGCCCACAAGGGCGTCTTGCCTGGCTAAGGAACTGCGCAGTGTTCAACGGTCAACCGCTTGCTGTTTTCCAACCTTTTATCGATACCGCCACCGGCCGGATCGCCGGCGTCGAAGCCTTGGCGCGCCTGCGCACTGACGATGGCCAACTGCACTCCGCTGGCCCCTTGTTTAGCGACCCGAAAACCCCGCCTGCCGCTCTGCGCCGCCTCGACCGCGAGGTGCGCCAACAAGCGCTCACACGCTTCCACGAAGCCCCGCAGGACTGGTTCCTCAGCCTGAATATTTCGCCACGCTGGATCAGCCGGCTGCGCCCCGAACAAGCCTTGCCCAGCCTGAAACAACTGGAGCGCAGCGGTATCGACCCCGCGCGCATCGTCTTCGAGATTACTGAGTTAGGTGGTGCCAGCGCACGCCTACCAGGCGTGGTCGAGCGCTACCGACAAGCCG
This sequence comes from Pseudomonas sp. MIL19, assembly GCF_028680365.1. Taxonomy (NCBI): domain Bacteria; kingdom Pseudomonadati; phylum Pseudomonadota; class Gammaproteobacteria; order Pseudomonadales; family Pseudomonadaceae; genus Pseudomonas; species Pseudomonas sp. MIL19. Next base: position 40,122 of record NZ_JAPPVG010000019.1, read on the forward strand.
GTGCACGGATCGCCATTGACGACTTCGGCGCCGGCTACTCGCAGCTCGACCGCGTGCTGGCCTTGCAACCCGATATTCTCAAGTTAGACATGCGCCTGTTCCAACAGGCTGCCCGTGGCGGGCCGAGCAGCGAAGTGGTTAAAGCACTGGCGCAGATGGCGGAAAAAACTGGTTGCTGGATCATTGCCGAAGGCGTGGAAACCGAAGCCGAGCTGGACTTCGCCCTGGAGTGCGGCGCGCGCTATGTGCAGGGTTATCTGTTTGCCAAACCCGAAGAGGCTTTTTTCAGCAGCAATGCCTTCGTCAAACGCTTTGCTCACTTGCGCGACCATTATGTGCAGCAAAAACTCGCCGAGCGTGCGCGCCTGATGAGCCTGCGCCAGCAACTCGGCGAGCTGATGGACAGTTTCAAACGCTGGATCGAAGGCGGTTCATCACCTGATCAGTTGCCGCAACCGCATGCCTCCCCTTGGCTGCTGCGCATCTTCCAATGCGATCGCCACGGCACCCAGCTTACGGCCAACCTAGAGTGGCACGCACCGCACTGGCGCAGCGACGCGCGCTATGTCGGCCATAACTGGTCATGGCGACCGTATTTCTATCAGCTGCTGGCCGAAGGCTGGGATGAGCGCCGGCTAATTCTCTCCAGCACCTACCGCGATGCCACCACCAACCAGTACTGCCTGACCGCCGGGCAATTTATCGACAACGGCAAGCGGCTGCTGCTGATTGATATTGATGCTGCGGGTTTTTAACGCTGAAACCGCGCCATGTATTTGAGCCGATAGCGGGCTCACTGGCTCTGCCGCAGCAACTAGGCTTAACAGGCTGAAGCCCAAATGGGAGGCAGGCCAAATGCCCACTGCGCTGTTGCTACGTTGCTCGCTGTGTTGGCTGATGTTGCTGGCGATCAATCAGAGTCTTGGGCAAACGCCTGTGACTTATCAGGATATTGCGCCGATTTTGCAAAGCCGCTGCGTGCTCTGTCATGCCGGCGCACAACCGCCACTGGACTTAGCCCTGGACAGCCTGGAACACCTGCTGAGGGGCAGCCGTAATGGCCCTATCGTGAAAAAAGGCGACGCAACAGGCAGTGAACTGCTCAAGCGACTAACAGGCAGCCGCCTGCCACGCATGCCCATGACCGGCCCACCGTTTCTCAGTGACACACAAATCAGCCTATTCGAGCGCTGGATAAACGACGGCCTGCAGCCGAGCCCAGCAAACCTGCCAGCCGCCCTAGCGCAGCGCCCTGGAGCCGGTGAGCCAGTCAACTACAGCCATGTTGAAGCCATCTTTATCTTGCGTTGCGCTAAGTGCCATTCACCGTCTGGGCTGCTCGGCCCGGCCCCTGAAGGTTACGTGCTGACGTCTTACGCCGAGGTTATCAACACGGCTGACCGCGCCCGCGTGGTTCCTGGCGCAACAGATGCCAGCGAACTGGTACGGCGAATTCGTGGCCAAGCGCGGCCGCGCATGCCCTATGACGGCCCACCGTTCCTTGATGACGAAGAAATTGCCTTGATCGTGACCTGGGTTCAACAAGGCGCCAGAGACGCTAAGGGCATTCCCGCCGAATTGCCCGTCGGCAGCAAAGTGCGCCTGCATGGCACACTCGGGCCGAACTGGACCTTGGATGGCCTGCCGCTGCAGGTAACCCCTACCACACGTATAGACGACGGTCCGCAGCCGGGTGACTACGTTCAAGTACGTGGTCGAATTCAACGCGACGGCGCACTGCGCATTGAGCGCATTCGACCACGCTAACAACGGCAATTAAGGCGACCTAGGCCCTCACGCCTAACAAATAACCGCGATGCCACAACGGCCTAAACCACTAAAGGCCCAAGGTATGCCGTGTGCGCCATAGCCATGTCCACATGGTTGATGGTGCCCAGTATCTGCTCAGGCTCAGTCAAGGTCGGGGCCATCGTCCAGCGGTCCAGCGCATCATTGCCCACGCGCAGCATGCCGGTGTGGTTAGCGTCGTTGAAGTCCACCAACGGGTCGGGATCGTAGAACCCCAGCCGGTAGCGCACCAGGTCGATATCCGCGCGAGCACCCGTCAAAAATAGCCAACCCGGCTCGATATGATGACGCGCAACGTACTCGCGTAAGCGCTCCGGGGTGTCCATCTCCGGCTGCAGCGAAATCGAGTACATAAACACATCACGCCCTACCCGCTCACCGAGCATTTTTTGCACCAGACGCAAATTAGCCGTACTCACCGGGCAACTGCGCTCACACTGGGCGTACATCATGTTGAAGGTCACCACCTTGCCGCGGATCAGGTCGTCATAGAACTTCACCGCCTGCCCCTCGTGGGTGTACAGGGTTACATTGGGGAAGTTCTGCGTACCTGCCGAGCCCCGCACGACTGCCGGCGGCGGCCCACTGCCGCGCTGCCATGCAGCAGCGCCCAGCGCAGCCACACCCAAGCCCATACCTGCCAGCAACTTTCTTCGCGTATTCATCAAACATCCTCCTGAATCTTTTCACCAACCTGCCCAGCAGCCATCAGACAATGTCCCAGCGCAGCATCATCGCGTGGTCCTCATGGATGAGGTTGTGGCAATGCATGACGTACTTGCCTTTGTAATCGCGAAAACGCAGCAATACGCGAATGGTGGTGCGGCCGTTAACCACATACACATCCTTGCGTCCGCGTTCATGCGCGGGGATCACCACGTTTCGACCATCAGTGGTCTTGCTTAAAATCCGCCCTTCCTCGAGGTGAATATGAATCGGGTGATCCCAACCATTATCGATACTCGACAACTCCCAGATTTCCATGCTGCCTAGGGGGATTTGCGCGCGCGGTAGGTTGACGTTGACGAACTGACCATTAATCGCCCACATGTTTTGCCTGCGCTCAAACACAAAGCGCCTTACCGGCAGCGCCGCCAATTGCGCGGTAGTCGGTAACGGCCGCAGTGGGCGCAGAAAGCTTGGCACCTGGCTAAGGTCCTGTTCGGGTGGCTCGCGATCGACCACTATCTTCAGCACGCGTACGCCCGGTGCCACCACCCGATCAGGCCGCCGAGTGTCATCGGCAACATGGGTCAGGCGGTTAACCACGTATAGCTCGGTACCCAAGGGGTAGCGGGAAAAATCCACCACAATGTCGCCACGCTCAGCCACGCCTAAGCGCACAAAGGTTTGATTGAGCAGCGGTCTTTCCAGCAGATTGCCGTCATTGGCAATGTAGGTGAATGGCTGAATTACATTATTCGGCCGCACCAGGTAAAACTGGTAGAAACGACTCGGTCCCTCATTAAGCAGGCGCAAACGATACTTGCGCCGCGCCACACGCAACACCGGTTCAATCTTGCCGTTGACGAGCACCTTGTCACCGAGCACACCATCTGGATTGACCTGGTCGTAATAGAGCATGCCGTCGGCATCAAAGCGGCGGTCGGCAAAGCCCAGCGGGTAATCGTACGGATGGCTAGGTAAGCGCAGCGCTCCAGGGGTGGGATCACGTTCATTACCCGAATCCAGCGCATCAAACAGGCAGTAGAACCCCACCAACCCACGGACAATATTCGGTGCAGTGAAGTCGGTGGTGTGGTCGTGGTAGAACAGCGTGCCTAGAGCTTCGCGGTAGTCGCCAATACCGTTCTGCATCTCGTCGTAACCGGCATAGATATTTGAGTAGAGGTGATCCTTAAAGCCACCAGGCGAGGTCAGGGTTGGTCCGGCCTTGGTGGCGCTGTAATAGTCGCCGGGAAAGCCATCGCTCTCCGAACCAATGTGCAGGTTATGCAAGTGAGTGGAAATTTCCGGGGTGCCAAAGCCGACATGGTTGGCCGGTAAATCGTTGTAGATTCGGCAAAGAACCGGGTGCCCGTAATGGGCAAATACCACCGGACTTAGGATGCTCAAGTCCGGATCTTTAGCCTGATAGGTCCACACGCTTTGTGCCGGATACGAGGGGCTGAACACCCAGTTATCCCGTTGCGCGGCGTGCAATTCATAGGGCTCCGCCCTCGCGGCAAACTCGCTCCAGCGTTGATGCGCTGGACGCCCTGCTTCACCGCCGGCCACATTCGCGGTTTCGGTGGGCGGTGGGTCTAAGGTTTCAGCGCCCAGCACACCGATGACATCCGGAAGAAACTCCTGCCACGGCACTGTTGGCGGGCTGGCAGCAACCGCTGCCACACTTTCTCCCGAGCGCAACAGTAGCGGCGCAGCCATCACGGCGGCGCTGCCCTTGAGAAAGTTACGCCGCGACGGCTGCTCTACTGCATCGCTAACCAATGGGGCCGTGACTGACTCACCCGGCTGTTCTGTGGGTGTTGCCAAGAGTGAAGATTTCATAAACATCCACCTCCCCGGCTACCGGCTCTCCACCCACTCAGGATCTCCATATCTGCCAAATGACAGGGCGAAAGACGTGCGCCGTATGCTGAAGCAAAACATCAATAGCGAACGCTCGGGGGCAAGCTTCACAACCCGTTGTAAGCCAACCACCGGTTATCGATTACAGCCAGCGTGTTAGGCCGGATTCCCAAGCGAGAGTGCCGGGCGCTGGTCTCAGCCAGCAGGAGGGGGGCCATGCGATTGCAGCAAAGCACTGAGTACAGGAAACAACAGAGATGCTCGGCATCTCAGCGAGTCAGTAGACATAATATTCTCCCTAGCAGTAACGCTTACACCGAACCCAGAGCGCTCCCCCACGCACTGAGCCCATCTTTTCAAGCACTCACTTAAGTAACTAAAGTACCGAGCCCCGCGAATGTCAAATAACAGTCAAAACCCCTGACAAGCGGATTTAACAACTGCAAACCACTGTTTTTATTATTTATTTATAAATAAACATCACGACATTCATAACCCGACCGGCACCCACTGCCCTCGCCAGCGCATGAGCGGGCGCGCCAACCCGTTATTGCCGCATACAGGCGACTCGCACAAGGCTTGCAGCCGACCGCACGAACACCGAAGCTAGCCCCTTATTCAGTGATGTCATGGTGAGGATTAGCTTTGGATTGGCAAACCCTGCTCAACCGCGAACGACTCGGCAAACCCACGCACAGCGCCGATGAATTGGGCCGCACGCCCTTCCATAAAGACCATGACCGCATCATCTTTTCCGGCGCTTTCCGTCGCCTGGGCCGCAAGACTCAGGTGCACCCGGTCTCCAGTAATGACCACATCCACACCCGCCTGACCCATTCACTGGAGGTCAGCTGCGTCGGCCGTTCACTGGGTATGCGCGTCGGCGAAATGATCCGCGATGCATTGCCCGGTTGGTGTGAGCCGAGTGACTTGGGCATGGTTGTGCAGTCCGCCTGCCTGGCCCACGACATCGGCAACCCGCCTTTCGGTCACTCCGGCGAGGACGCCATTCGCCACTGGTTCCAGCAGGCCGCCGGGCGCGGCTGGCTGGACGATATGACGGCCAGCCAACGCGGCGATTTTCTCAGCTTCGAGGGCAACGCTCAGGGTTTCCGCGTACTCACCCAACTGGAATACCACCAGTTCGACGGTGGTACCCGGCTGACCTACGCAACGCTGGGCACTTACCTGAAATACCCCTGGACTGCACGCCACGCCGAAGCACTGGGCTACAAAAAGCACAAGTTCGGCTGCTACCAGAGCGAGCTGCCACTGCTGGAGCAAATAGCCGGCAAGCTAGGCCTGCCGCAATTGGACGAACAACGCTGGGCACGTCATCCGCTGGTGTACCTGATGGAGGCGGCGGACGACATCTGCTATGGCCTGATCGATCTGGAAGACGGCCTGGAAATGGAGTTGCTTGAGTACCACGAAGTTGAAGCGCTACTGCTCGATCTGGTGGGCGATGACCTGCCGGAAACCTACCGTCAGCTCGGCCCCGATGACTCCAAGCGGCGCAAGCTGGCGATTTTGCGCGGTAAAGCCATTGAGCACCTGACCAACGCCGCCGCCGAAGCCTTTGTCGAGCAGCAAGACGCGCTGCTTGCTGGCACGCTGCAAGGCGATTTGGTGGAACACATGCACGGCACCGCAAAACGTTGCGTGCAAAGCGCCAAAGACATGGCCCGGCAAAAAATCTTTCAGGACAAGCGCAAGACCCTGCACGAAATCGGCGCTTACACCACCCTGGAAATCCTCTTGAACGCCTTCTGTGGCGCGGCCCTTGAACAGCATGGTGGACGCACGCCGTCGTTCAAGAACCGCCGCATTCTCGACCTACTGGGCAATAACGCACCTGACCCGCACTGGCCGTTGTACAAATCATTCCTGCGCATGATCGACTTTATTGCGGGCATGACTGACAGCTACGCTACAGAAATGGCCCGCGAGATGACGGGCCGCTCCAGTCCGGTATAAGCCATGAATAGCCTATTGCGACAAACCTTCAGCTGGCATGCCGGTCCGCCGGCCTGGGGCCCGGCGATAGTGGCGGGCTTTGGCTGCGCGCTGCCGTTGCTGCTCGGGCTGTTCAGCGCGCACCCGGGGTTTCTCTGGGCCTCGGTAGGCGCGTTTCAGGCCGCCCAGGCCAACCCTCTGCATCGCCTCGGGATGCTGCGCATGCTGATGCTCTGCGGCCTGGGTGCGGCCAGTGCCGGCTTGGGCTTTTGGTCGGCCGATCATCCTCACACCAGCTTTCTGATCTTCGCGTTGTTCGGTTTTCTCCTGGCCTGGCTGCAACGCTTTGGCAGTGAAGCCGGCAAGCTGGGCATCGGCCTGGCCATCTGCTTGTGCCTGGGGCAAGGTCAACAGGGCCTCGGTACGCTGAATAACCCCTACGCCATCGCCATGCTGTTTATCCTCGGCGGCCTCTGGGTGATGCTCCTGGCCTTCGGCCTGCGCGGCATGCATGGCTTGCGCATGTGGCCTTACATGCCGCGCTTTATCAGCATTTTCAAAGTGCTCAAACGTCACGCCAAACGCCTGCCGAAACAGAAGTGGCGGCTGCATGCGCTGGGCTGCACCCTGGCATTCGCGCTGTCCGGGCTGATCGTCAACCTGGCACACCTGCACCGTGGCTACTGGCTGACGCTCACGGTGGTGAGCACCTTGCAGCTGAGCTTCCAGGGCAGCCTGGTGCGCGCCGTGCAATCCATTCTGGCCAGCCTGGGTGCGGCGGCACTGCTGATACTGCTCGGCCATAGCCTGCAAGATCCGGCATTGATGGTGGCTACCCTGCTGCCGCTAATTGCTCTCAGTCGCGCGTTGCAAGCCAACCATTACGGGCTGTTTGTACTGCAAACCAGCGTGTGCTTTGTGCTGCTGGCAGAAAGCCTGGCGCACGACTGGCAACTGCCGCAGGTGCGTTTATTCAACAGCCTGATCGGCGTGGTGCTGGCGTTGTTAGTGGCGTTAATGGTGTACGGCCTGGAGCGCTGGCTGGAACATCGACAACTGCTTAAGAAAACCCACACCGAAGGCCCTAGCGCACCAATATAGGGCCGCCAATGGGCCAAGCAAAGCCCGCCTGCGTTCACTATGCTTTGCCCCTTGGTTATGCATTTAAGGACGTGTGACATGCAGCCGACGCCACGCCTCAAAGAACGCCGTTTTCCGCTGCATTTCCATATCAGCGTGCTGTTCAGCCTGCTGCTGCTGAGCTCAGGGGCCGTGCTGGGGGTTTTCAACTACCAGCAAACCAGCAACATCATTCTCAGCAGCAGTGACCAGCTGTTCAGCCAGATGCGCAAAGAAGTACAAGCGGATTTGCGCAATACCTACCAACCAATTCAATTCATGATCAACCTGCTGGCGCGTAATGAGCAGGTCAATGGTCGTGATCGTCATGAACGCATGATCATGCTGCCGATCTTCGCCCAAGCGCTGCGTGATAACCCGAAACTGGCATCGATCTATGTGGGCTATGGCGATGGTGCTTATTTCATGGTGCGGCCGCTGCGCAGTGAACAGCTGCGGAAAATCTTCTACGCCCCGACTAATGCGGCGTACCAGGTGTGGAGCATTGACCGCATCAGCGAACAACGGCTGGAATCCGAATACCTGTTCTTCGATGCGCAGCTGCAACCCATCAGCCGACGGCAGAACCTCAAGGAAACATTCGATCCGCGCAGCCGCCCCTGGTACCAAGGCGCCATGCAGAGTCAGGGGCATTTCAGCACGGCGCCCTATGCCTTCTTCTCCACCGGAGAGATCGGTACCACCATCGCCCGCAAGAGCAGCGAGACCACAGTCGTGGCGGCTGACCTGACCCTCGCCGATCTTTCCGCCACACTGTCTTCGCACAAAATTACGCCCTCCACCGAGGTGGTGCTGTACAGCCCCGACGGCAGCGCCGTCGCCTACCCAGACAGCTCACGCCTAGTCGTGTCTGGGGACACACTGCAACTGGCTCAGGCTAAGGATCTCAGCCCAGTGCTGGCCGAGTTTCTCAGCCTTGGCCTGGCTCAGGGCCGCCAAGATGGCGTGCAACTGGGCGAGCAGCGCTGGCAAGTCGCCTACAGTCAGTTCGATGAAGGTGGCCCACAAGGCCTGCGCCTGGCTTTGCTGGTACCGGAAAACGAACTGCTGGCGGATGCTTACCGAATCCGCTGGCAGGGCGCGATACTGACGTTTGGCATCCTATTGCTGTGCATTCCAATTGGCTGGCTGCTCTCCACTATTCTGGTCAAACCGCTGCGCCTGCTGGTGGATGAAGCTGAAGCCATCCGCAGTTTCAACTTCACCTACCCGGCCAGTGCGCGCTCCATGGTCAAAGAAGTCAATCAACTGGCCGTGTCGATGGCGAGCATGAAGGAGACCATTTCCAGCTTCCTTGAAATTGCCGCCACACTGTCGGCGGAAACCCGCTTCGATGCCCTGCTGCGCCGCGTGTTGCGTGAAACCGTCAAACTCAGTGACGCCAGTGGCGGCCTGCTTTATCTGTTCGACAGCCAGAGCGGGCGCCTGGAGCCCCATCATTTAATTATTGACGAGCAGCACCACAGCCTCGATGCCCACCACATAGCCGCCTTTGCGCAGGACGATCCAGACCTACCCGGCTGGCTCGCCCAGACAGCAGCGGGTGGCCCCAGTGTCATCGTGGAGCTCGGTTTCGAGCAGGCTAAGGGCTTCCAGAGCCTGCTGCACAGCCTCGACAGCCCGCGCGTGCACTTGGTCTGCACCGGCCTGCATAACCGCCAGGGCCAGACCCTCGGAGTACTTGTGCTGCTGCACCGCGACAGCGGCGACGAAGCCGACCTGGCCATGCTGCGCCCAGAGCGCATTGCCTACGTCGAAGCGGTGTCCGGCGTAGCCGCCCTGTGTATCGAGAGCCAGCGCCTGCTGGATCAACAGAAAAAACTCCTCGACGCCTTTATTCAGCTGATCGCCGGCGCCATCGACGCCAAGAGCCCCTACACCGGGGGCCACTGCCAGCGCGTGCCGGAAATTACCCTGATGCTCGCCCGCGCGGCGGCAGCCAGCGATGAGGCTCCGTTCCATGGCTACCGGCCCAGCGAGGAAGAATGGGAAGCCCTGCATATCGCCGCCTGGCTGCATGACTGTGGCAAAGTCACCATCCCCGAGTACGTGGTGGACAAAGCCACCAAACTGGAAACCCTGTGCGACCGTCTGCATGAAGTGCGCATGCGCTTCGAAGTGCTCAAACGTGACGCCTGGATCAGCTACTGGCAAAGCCTGAGCCAGGGCGGTGATGCGCACGCTCTGGAGCAAGTGCGCGATGAACTGCTGGCCACGCTGGATGATGAGTTCGCCTTTATTGCCCACTGCAACCTGGGGGGCGAGGCAATGGCCGAGGCTGACCTGGAGCGTTTACGCCGCATTGCTACGCGCACCTGGATGCGCACACTGGATGATCGCTTGGGGGTTTCCTGGGAAGAAAACCAGCGCCAGTCACGCACCCCGCCGCCCGCCTTGCCTGTGCAGGAAACACTGCTAAGCGACAAGCCTGAGCACCTGTTTGAGCGCCCGGACAGTGAACGGATCGCTGACGATAACCCCTGGGGGTTCAAGCTGGACGTCCCGACCTATAAGCACAACCGTGGTGAGCTTTATAACCTGAGCATTGGCCGTGGCACGCTGACCGAAGAAGAGCGTTTCATCATCAACGGCCATATGGTGCAGACCATCCGCATGCTCAACCACCTGCCCTTCCCCCCGCACCTGGCCAACGTCGCCGAAATTGCCGGTGGTCACCACGAGAAAATGGACGGCACCGGCTACCCCAAACGCCTTAAGCGCGAGGACATGAGCCTGCCTGCGAGGATGATGGCGATTGCCGATATTTTTGAAGCCCTGACGGCAGCCGACCGGCCTTACAAGAAAGGCAAGTTGCTGTCTGAGTCACTGAACATCATGGCGGGTATGTGTAAGGCCGCGCACATTGACGCTGAACTGTTCAGCCTATTTGTGCGGGAAAAAGTCTATTTGCAGTACGCCGAGCGCTTTGTCCGGCGCGAGCAAATTGACCCGATCGATGAGGCCGCATTGCTGGCCAAGGCTGGCCTGGACGGCTAGCGGAAGTCTTGCGTAGAGAACAGCAACGGGGCATGCGTGAGGCATGCCCCGCTTAGAGCATCAGGCCTGATTCAGCTGATTGTCTGGGTACCAGACATCAAGCAGCGGGCTGACAGTGAACTCCACCAGCTCGTCACGGCCTTTGAGCCAGGCTTCAACGGCAGCGCGCTGCTCTTCGTTGACCGAGCCACGCTTAGCCAGGCAGACCAGACCGAAGTCATCGCCACCGACATAGCCAAGACCGTTAGCGGTCATGGCGTCACGCAGAAAATCTTCAAGGAAAGTATCGATGGCTGCATCAGCCAGATCTTCCTTGAAGGTCAGGTTCAGCTCAAAACCCAGCTCCTGGAATTCATCCACGCAGAGTTTTTTGCGCAGACGGCGGGAACGGTTAGTAGCCATGGAACAATCCTCAAAAGTGATAACGCGCGGCACTCTAGCAGTTTCGCCGCCTGCACGCCCGTCTCAAAGACGACAGGTCATCATGCAGCCTGCAGAAAAGCCCCCTGGCGCGGCAATTACTGCCACTGCGCAGGCCTGCTCTTGAGGCATAATTGCCAACCTGATCCCAACCCGCGATGGGACCTCTTTACATCTCTCGCGTCATCTTTTCCCTCAGCTGGAGGGTCGCCGCCCATGATCAAAACCCTGCGTCGCCTGGCCATCGCCGGCCTGCTACTGCCTATTTGTTTTCCGCTTGCAGCCGCCAACAACGGTTTATCAAACAAGGTTCAACAATCGTTAAAAGTTAACAAAATCAGCAGCCAATCCCTGTCCGTAGTGACCATCCCGCTCAATGGTCCCGGCAGCAGCAGTTTTTTCAATGCCGATATTTCCGTTAACCCGGCATCGACCATGAAGCTGGTGACCACCTACGCGGCGCTCGAACTGCTCGGCCCAACCCATCAATGGAAAACCGAATTTTTCACCGACGGCCAACTGAAAAATGGCGTGCTCAACGGCAACCTGTACCTCAAGGGCGGCGGTGACCCCAAGCTCAACATGGAAAAGCTCTGGCTGCTGCTGCGCGACCTGCGTGCCAACGGCGTGCATCAGGTTAACGGTGACCTGGTGCTCGACCGCAGCCACTTCGTGCAACCGCAGCTGCCCAGCTTTAATGATGACGGCGGCGACGCCTACAAGCCCTTTCTGGTGACGCCCGACTCACTGCTGGTCAACCTTAAAGCGCTGCGTTTTATCGCCCGCACCGAAGGCGGCAAGGTGCATATCGCCGCCGAACCGCCCATTGCCGATATCCGTATCGACAACCAGGTCAAAGCCCTGCCCGCCGCCAAATGCCCAGGCTGGCCGGATGTGCGCTACAACCCCGTGACCGAGTTCGACGGCACCACGGTGATTGTCAGCGGCAAGCTGGCCGAGGGCTGTAGCTCGCAAACCTACCTGTCGTTGCTCGACCACCCGAGCTACGCCGCCGGCGCGATCCGCGCCATCTGGCAAGAGCTGGGTGGCAGCATCATGGGCAAGGACCGCCTCGCCCCGGTGCCGGAGAAAGCCCGCCTACTGGCCCGCGCTTACTCACCGGACTTGACCGAGATCATCCGCGACATCAACAAGTACAGTAACAACACCATGGCCCGGCAGCTGTTCCTTAGCCTGGGCGCGCAGTTCCGCAACGCCGCCGACGCGGACGACAGCAAGGCGGCGCAACGGGTCATCCGTAGTTGGCTGGCGCGTAAAGGCATCACGGCACCGCACCTGGTGATGGAGAATGGTTCGGGACTTTCGCGCGCCGAGCGAGTCAGCGCGCGGGAAATGGCCACCCTGCTACAGGCCGCCTGGAAGAGCCCTTATGCGGCCGAGTTTATGGCCTCGCTGCCACTGGTGGCGATGGACGGCACCATGCGCAAACGCCTGCACCGCACGCCATTGGTGGGCGAGGCGCGAATCAAGACCGGTACGCTGAACAACGTGCGCGCCATCGCGGGCTTTAGCCGCGACAGCAACGGCAACAGCTGGGCGGTGGTGGCGATTCTCAACGACCCACGGCCGTGGGGCGCTTCGTCGATACTCGACCAGGTGCTGCTGGATCTTTATAAGCAGCCCAAGACCAGCGCCAAACGCTGAGCCGTTCAAGGCCGCGCGCACCTGTTGCGCGCGGCGTCGCTATTCCATCTCCTCACACAGCTGCGCCGCACGTAACAGCGCGGCGGTCAGGCTGTGGCGCTCCCATTCCTGCAGCCCGGCAAACCGCTCGACGAACTCCGGCGGCAACAAGCTCGGCGCTTGTTGCAGCAACGCCCGGCCGGGCTCGCTGAGCAGCAGCCATTGCTTGCGCCGGTCTTGATCATCACGTTGACGCTGTAACAACCCGCGCTCCTCCAACCGATCGAGCATGCCCGACAGGGTTGCCGCCGTCAGGCTGACGCGGCCACTGAGGTCGCTGGCCGTCAGGCGTTTCTCGCCTGCCAAGACCTGCAAAATCATCAGTTGCATTGGCGTCAGCCCACCAAAACGGCCGAGGCGCTTGGCGTGCACTTCACCCGCCTGCTGCAAGCGCCGCAGCGCCTGAAAAAGGGGTAATTCAAACGCAGAAGTAGATGACAAATCTATTTCAGTAGAAACCTTTTTATCCGACATATAAGCCTTTTAATTCGATATAAAACTTTGACATCAAAGCATTATTTTGTTTTGGTGTAAAAGGTTTGCTGAGCCAAACCACTCCCCAACGGCAATACCGGTAAGGAAAACTATGTGCGGAATAGCTGGAGAACTACGCTTTGATCAACGACCAGCCGACCTGGCTGCAGTCGAGCGGATCACCCATCACCTAGCCCCGCGCGGCCCCGACGCGCACGGCTTCCACAGCCAAGGACCGCTTGCCCTTGGCCATCGTCGGCTGAAGATCATGGATCTCGCCGAAGCCTCAGGCCAACCGATGATCGACAGCGATCTGGGCCTGTCCATGGTCTTCAACGGCGCCATCTACAACTACCCGGAACTGCGTGATGAGCTGAAAGCGCTGGGCTATCGCTTCTTCTCCGGCGGTGACACCGAGGTGCTGCTCAAGGGCTATCACGCCTGGGGCACAGACCTGCTGCCCAAGCTCAATGGCATGTTCGCCTTTGCCATCTGGGAGCGCGACACCCAACAACTGTTTATTGCCCGCGACCGTCTCGGGGTAAAGCCGCTGTATTTGTCGCGCACCAGCCAGCGCCTGCGTTTCGCCTCCAGCCTACCGGCACTTATGGCCGGTGGTGATATCGGCAAAACTCTCGACCCCATCGCGCTCAACCATTACCTGAACTTCCACGCCGTAGTGCCTGCGCCGCGCACCCTGCTCGCAGGCGTAGAGAAGCTGCCGCCCGCCACCTGGATGCGCATCGACGCCGAAGGTAACTGCGAGCAGCACACCTGGTGGAACCTAACGTTCGGCCCGCAGCGTGATGAAATCAGCTTTGGCTTGGACGAGTGGAAAGAGTGCGTGCTCGACGGCATGCGTGAAGCGGTGTCGATTCGTCAACGCGCCGCTGTGGATGTCGGCGTGCTGCTGTCGGGCGGGGTTGATTCAAGCATGCTGGTCGGCCTGCTGCGTGAGGCTGGGGTGGAAAACCTCTCGACCTTCTCCATCGGTTTTCAGGATGCCGGTGGTGAGCGCGGCGACGAATTCCAGTATTCCGACCTGATCGCCGAACGCTTCAATACTCAACACCATCAGCTGCGCATCGGTGAGCACAAGATTCTCGACCAGCTGCCCGCCGCTTTCCGCGCCATGAGCGAGCCGATGGTCAGTCACGACTGCATCGCCTTCTACTTGCTGTCGCGTGAAGTGGCCAAGCACTGCAAGGTGGTGCAAAGCGGCCAGGGTGCCGATGAACTGTTCGCCGGCTACCACTGGTACCCGCAGGTGGATCAAGCTGAGGATGCGTTTGCCGCTTACCGCGCCGCCTTCTTCGACCGCGACTACGACGAATACGCCGCCTGCGTGCAGCCGGCCTGGCTAACCGGTGATGCGGCGGGCGACTTCGTTCGCGAACACTTCGCCCAACCCGGCGCAATCGCTGCGGTGGATAAAGCGCTGCGCCTCGACAGCACGGTGATGCTGGTCGATGACCCGGTCAAACGCGTCGACAACATGACCATGGCCTGGGGCCTGGAAGCCCGCACCCCGTTCCTCGACTACCGCCTGGCCGAGCTGTCCGCGCGGATTCCGGGACGCTTCAAGCTGCCCGATGGCGGCAAACACGTACTCAAGGAAGCTGCACGCCAGGTGATCCCCAGCGAGGTCATCGACCGGCCTAAAGGCTACTTTCCGGTACCGGGCCTCAAGCATCTGGAGGGCGCCACCCTCGGTTGGGTGCGCGACCTGCTGCTGGACCCCAGCCAGGATCGCGGGCTGTTTAACCCCGCCATGCTCGACCGGTTGCTGACGGACCCGCACGGCCAGCTGACCCCGCTGCGCGGCTCCAAGTTGTGGCAGATGGCCGCGCTCAACCTCTGGCTGAATGAGCACGGCCTGTAAGGCTGCTCATTTGCCCGTTTCCCTGAATACCCCGGCCGGTGCCGGGGTGCGCAGCCAGCAAAGGATGCCTTCCAATGCGTGCCACTGCCTTTAACCAACGCCTGCTCCGCGGTCAGACACCGTCTTACGAACGCCTGCAGGCGCGTTTCGCCGAAGAACCCGACAGCGAGATGGGCCAACCAAAAGCCGTGCATTGTGGCTGGGGCCGCCTGCTGATCGGCCACACCTACCCAGACGCTGCCGCCCTGGCTGGCGACCTGCTGACCGAGCAGCCTGGCGAGCGGGATATCGCTCTGTATGTCGCCGCCCCTCACCAGGTACTGGCGCAGGCTCAGCAACAGTTATTTCTTGACCCCTCGGATACCCTGCGCTTGTGGTTCAGCGACTACCGCCAGGCACGCCGTAGCTTTCGCGGCTTTCGCATTCGCCGCGCGCAAAATGCCAACGACTGGCAGGCGATCAACACCCTGTACCAATTGCGCGGCATGCTGCCAATCGACCCGGCCAAACTCACCCCGCGCCACCTGGGGGGGCCGGTGTACTGGCTGGCCGAAGATGAAGACAGCGGCGCCGTGATCGGCAGCGTGATGGGCCTCAATCACCACAAGGCCTACCAAGACCCGGACAACGGCAGCAGCCTGTGGTGCCTGGCAGTCGACCCGCGCTGCAGCCGGCCCGGTGTCGGTGAGGTACTGGTTCGCCATCTGGTTGAACACTTTATGAGCCGAGGCCTAAGCCACCTGGACCTGTCCGTGCTGCACGACAACGATCAGGCCAAAGGGCTTTACGCCAAGCTGGGCTTTCGCGAGTTGCAGACCTTCAGCATCAAGCGCAAAAACGGCATCAACGAAGCACTGTTTATCGGCCCTGGCCCGCATACGCCGATGAATCCCTACGCACGGATCATTGTCGATGAAGCCCTGCGCCGTGGTATCGACGTGCAGGTGGACGACGCCGATGCGGGTTTGTTTACCCTGAGCCACGGCGGCAGGCGCATTCGCTGCCGCGAATCACTGACCGGCCTGACCAGCGCAGTCAGCATGACCCTCTGCCAGGACAAACGCCTGACTCACCGCGCCTTGGCCCAAGCTGGGCTGCACCTGCCAGCTCAGCGCCTGGCTGGTAACGCCGAAGAGAACGCCGTATTCCTCGCCGAGCATGGCAGTGTGGTGGTCAAGCCAGTGGATGGTGAACAGGGCCAGGGCGTTGCAGTAGACCTGCGCACGCCACTGGACGTGCAGGATGCGATCGAGCGCGCTAGCACCTTCGACAGCCGCGTGCTGTTGGAAAGCTTTCACCCAGGCTGCGACCTGCGCATTCTAGTGATCGGCTTTGCTGTGGTGGCCGCCGCTATTCGCCGGCCGGCCGAAGTGGTCGGCGATGGTCAACACAGCATCGGTGCCCTGATCGACGCCCAAAGCCGCCGCCGACAAGCTGCCACCGAAGGCGAAAGCCGCATCCCCAGGGATGCCGAAACCCTGCGCACCCTGCATGCCGCTGGGGTCGATTACGACAGCGTGCTACCGGCGGGCCAGCGCCTGGCCGTACGCAAGACCGCCAATCTGCACACCGGCGGCAGCCTGGAGGACGTCACCCAGATCCTTCATCCGGTGCTGGCCGATGCAGCGGTACGAGCAGCCCGCGCACTGGACATCCCCGTGGTGGGTCTTGACCTGCTGGTGCCGGCCGCCGATCAACCCGACTACGTGTTTATCGAAGCCAACGAGCGCGCCGGCCTGGCCAATCATCAACCACAGCCAACTGCTGAGCGCTTTATCGACCTGTTATTCCCCCTCAGCCAGGTGGGTTAAAGCCTCATCAGAACCGCAATGTACGGCGCAGACCGGGTCAAGACTCACCCGGTTGCGCCAAGGATTACGCAGGGCTGGCCGCCCAGACAATTTTCGCCAGGAGACCTTGTATGCAACAGCTCCCCGAACCCGACCTCGATTACCTGCAAAAGGTGCTGCTGGAAATGCTCGCCATTCCCAGCCCCACCGGCTTTACCGACACTATCGTGCGTTACGTCGCCGAGCGCCTGGAAGAGATCGGCATTCCGTTCGAGATGACCCGGCGCGGCACAATCCGCGGCACCCTCAAAGGCAAACAGAGCAGCCCGGACCGAGCTGTATCAGCGCACCTGGACACCATTGGCGCGATCGTCCGCGAACTGCAAGACAACGGCCGCCTGGGCTTGGCCGCGGTCGGCTGCTGGTCCAGCCGTTTTGCCGAGGGCAGCCGCGTCAGCGTGTTTACCGATCACGGCGTGATTCGCGGCAGCGTGCTGCCGCTGATGGCCTCCGGGCACGCCTTCAACACCGCCGTGGATCAACTGCCGATCAGTTGGGACCATGTCGAGTTGCGTCTGGATGCTTACTGCAGTACCCGTGCCGACTGTGAATCGCTAGGCATCTCGGTGGGTGATTTCGTCGCCTTCGACCCACTGCCGGAGTTCACCGAAAGCGGCCATATCAGCGCCCGCCACCTGGATGACAAAGCCGGCGTCGCCGCCCTGCTCACCGCACTCAAGGCCATTAAGGAAAGTGGCATCGAGCCGGAAATCGACTGTCACCCACTATTCACCATCACCGAGGAAGTCGGCTCGGGAGCCGCCGCCGCCCTGCCCTGGGATGTCAGCGAGTTTGTTGGCATCGATATCGCCCCGGTCGCGCCGGGCCAGCAGTCCAGCGAGCACACCGTCAGCGTGGCGATGCAGGATTCCGGCGGACCTTATGACTATCACCTGTCACGGCAATTGCTGCGCCTGGCCGAGGAAAATGAGGTGCCGGTGCGCCGCGATCTGTTCCGTTACTATCACAGCGATGCGCAATCAGCGGTTACCGCCGGCCACGATATCCGCACCGCGCTACTGGCCTTTGGCTGCGACGCCACTCACGGCTACGAGCGCACGCATATCGACAGCCTCAAGGCCCTTAGCCGCCTACTCGCCGCCTACCTGCTCAGCCCACCGGTATTTGCCAGCGATGCCCAGCCGGCGCAGGGTTCGCTTGAGCGCTTCAGCCACCAACTGGAACACGATGCGCAGATGGAAAGTGACACCCGCGTGCCGACTGTCGACAGCCTGTGGCGCCCTCGCGATCAGGATGCTTGAAGGGCGACGCGCATACGGGCAAAGTGATGGCACGACACGGAGCCGAACCAGGCCCCGATAATAATAATGAGGACAGTGGATGCCTCGTATATGGCTGGCGGTGGTGCTCTTCTGGCTCTGTGGGCCGGCATGGGCACTGCTGCCTGCAGTGCTAGACAGTCACGACCTACGCCTGTCACTGGGGCCATCCATGGCCTATCTGGAAGACCCCAAGGGCGATCTGAGCATCGAGCAGGTCAGTGCCCTGCCCGACGAAAACTTTACTGCGGTAAAGGGCCCGCACGCCAACCTCGGTAAAAATGCTTCGGCCTGGTGGTTCAAGGTACGACTGGATAATCGGCTGGCGCAAAACCTGCCCGGCTACTTGGAAGTCAACTACCCGCTGCTCGATCACCTGCAGATCTTTTTGCTAGCCCCCGATGGCCAGCGGTACATGCAGGAAAGCGGTGATCGCTATGCCTTCTCCCAGCGCCCGGTGCAGGTGCGTAACTTTTGGTTTCCGCTAGAACTGGCACCCGGCGAAAGCACCCTGCTGCTGCGCGTTGAAACCACCAGTACGATCTTTATTCCGCTGCTCTTCAGCACCTACCAAGCCAGTGCCGCCGCCCAGGAAAACCTCATGGGCATCAGTGGTGCCTTCTACGGCGTGCTGTTTGCAATGTTCTGCTACAACCTGTTCCTTTTTATCTCGCTGCGCGAGTCGGCCTATTTCTGGTACCTGGTGTACAACCTGAATATTGGCCTGTTTGCCGCCAGCTTCGACGGCATGCTGTTCAAGCTGTTACCCGAGCATGTCGGCCTGCAGTCGGTGAGCATCTACATCCTCATGTACATCCACTGCCTGACGGCCACCCAGTTCAGCCGCCACTTCCTGCACACCGCGCAATACTTTCCGCGCCTAGACCTCGGCCTGCGTCTGTTTATGTTGCTGGTGGGCGGTTGCCTGGTGTCGGTGCCGTTGATTGGCCTGCAAGCCTGGAACATCCTGGCCAGCCTGACCGTACTGGCGGTGTCGCTGGTGCTGCTGCTCTGCGGTGCCTATGTATGGCGCCAGGGGTTGCGCTACGGTTCTTATTACATCCTCGCCTGGAGCATCTTGCTCGCCTCGTTCATCATCGCCACCACGGGCTCGCTGGGTGTCGAACTGTTTGGTTTGTATGGCGCGACGGTGGTCAAAATCGGCGTGACCATTGAACTGATTACTCTGTCCATCGGCTTGGCAGACCGTATCAATATGCTCAAGGAGGAAGGCTTCCAGTCACGCCGCGCCGCCGAGCAAGCCGAAATCGAAAACCAGGCCAAAAGCCGCTTCCTGGCCAAGATGAGCCACGAGATCCGCACCCCGCTTAATGGCGTATTGGGCATGCTGCAACTGCTCAAAGAAACCTCGTTAGACCGCAGTCAGCGGTTCTATGTCGACACCATCGCCAGCTCCGGCAGCTCACTGATGGCCGTGATCAACGACATCCTCGATTACGCGCGCATCGAATCCGGAAAACTCAGCCTGGAACATATCGAGTTCGACCTGGAAGACCTGATTTCCGACACCCTGAGCCTGTTTACCGGACAGGCGCTGGATAAGCGTCTACGTCTCTATGTAAGCCTGGAAAATGGCGTGCCGCGTCGTCTCAATGGCGACCCAACCCGCCTCAAGCAAGTGCTGATGAACCTGCTCAGCAATGCCCTGAAATTTACCGCCGAAGGCCACGTGGCACTGAATGTTTGCCTACGCAATGACTCCCAAGGCAACCCACACCTGGTGTTCGCCATCAGTGATAGCGGCATCGGCATCACTGACCAGGCGCTGACCCAGCTGTTCGAGTCATTTGCCCAGGGTGACTCCAGCACCACACGCCGTTACGGCGGCAGCGGCCTGGGACTGGCCATTAGTAAAGAGTTGGTGGAGATGATGGGCGGACGTATCGAAGTACAGAGTACGCCAGGTCAAGGCACCCGCTTCGCCTTCGATATTCCGCTACCCGATGACATACCCACCATTGACCCACTGCACGAACTGCTCAAGGGTCGAACAGCGTTACTAACCTCCCTCGACGGCCTTGGCCTGGATGCGCTAAGCCGCCTGCTTGGGCGCTGGGGTATGCGCACCGAGCGCTGCCAAAATCCCGAAAACCTGCTCGGCTACCTGGAGGATTTTGCGGCGCCTCCGTTGCTGGTACTGATGTCACCCTGGCCTGGAAGTAGCCAGCACTGGTTGGACTCTCTTCAACCGCTGTTAAAGCCAGGCCAGCGCGTCCTACTGCTATGCGCGCCAGATCAGAAGCAGCAACTACCCTACGCCCCGGGCCTACGCCTATATGGCCTGACGCAACCGCTGGCCATCAACGCCTTACGCGCTGCGCTACAGGAACTCTACGAAGAACCACGCATAAGCGAAATCACGCCACCCATCACACCACGCTGCGATTCCGCCAGCACACCGTGCATCTTGGTAGCTGAAGACAACCCGGTTAACCAGTTAGTGGTACAGGGCTTCTTGAAGAAGCGCGGTTATAACGTGCGCGTGGTGGCCAACGGCTTGGCAGCCCTGAATGAGTACCAGCGCGACCCGAGTGCCACACAACTGATCCTGATGGACTGCGAAATGCCAGAAATGGATGGCTTTGAAGCCACCCGGCAGATTCGCCGCCTGGAGCGCAAATGCAAGCTGCCAGCGGTGCCGATCATCGCGCTCACCGCACACATCCTCGAAGAACACCGCCAGCATGGCGCCGAGTCCGGAATGAATGACTTCCTCGGTAAGCCGCTGGACAGCAGCAAGCTCTACAGCACCCTGGAAACCTACCTGCAGCCAACCGTTCCAGCCAGCCAATAGCCTGAAGCAAACATGGCCAGCCAGCCCTGTGCGCGTTAGCATCGGCGCTGCGCTCTGGAGGCCATACCGTGCTGATCCCCTATCACCTGCTCGAAGCTGACACCCTGACCCGCCTGATCGAAGATTTCGTCACCCGCGACGGCACCGACAACGGCGACGAAACACCGCTGCACACGCGTATTGAACGCGTACGCCACGCGCTGAGCAAAGGCCAGGCGGTGATTGTTTTTGATGCAGAAAGCCAACAATGCCAACTGGCGCTGAAACGCGACGTACCGAAAGAATGGCTGGATGCGCTGGAGCAATAGTTGCGTTAAACCCTTGGGTTAGCCGCGCAAACCACCCTCACGCTCCCACGCACAGCGCACGCGCAACTCACCTTCCTGTGGGCTGTGAAAACCGTTGTCCGACTCCCAGCGAAAGGTGTGCGTTCCGTTCAACTCGGTTTCCAGGTGCACCACTGCGCTGGCCCAGTACAGGCGCTTGAGCAGGGCTTCGAACTGCTTGATCCACAGGCTCCACTCGTACTCGACCGTACTGCGGATTCCACGCCATTCGGACACTCAGCCCACGCTGATCCGGACACCTGTTCCACGATCATTCGGACAGGCAGTCGGAGCGCAGCGACGCAGGGGTTGCATTGTTAGTCTGAGGCGCCCGGCGCCGTCAATTTCTTCACCCGCTTTCTCATCGACTCGCCCTT
>NZ_JAPPVG010000020.1:0-60566 GCF_028680365.1 Pseudomonas sp. MIL19
CTTTTGATCGATTTGCCGCTTTCAAAATCGGCGGAGGCTGAAGTTAGCCAGAAATACATGACTACTTCAGACCATCCTTAGGCGGGTTAAATGACAGTTTTATGTACGTTGATCATTTTCCGGTTATAACCGCGCTGCCTAAACGGGCGCATCACTAGCGTAGACCATGATTAAAACCCCTAGTACGCGGCTTGCAGGCTAGGGTTTGCGCGCATTGGCTGGGTTGACCAACCGCGTGTCATGTTTCGGTCATCTAGAGTGCTTAAACTTGAAACATGATATTTACAGCGGCATGAACAGGTTTTTGCCCTCTATTGGGGCTGGACTAGTCCAAATTCGGAGGTCTTGATGCGCGATGAAGCGCCGCGGGCAGTGACTGCTATATGTCGGGCATTGGAGGAGCAGATCGAACACGGTTTGTTGCCGTCTGGAAGTCAGCTACCGGCAGAGCGCAAGCTCAGCGAGGTGTTCGACACCACACGCATCACCTTGCGTGAGGCGCTTGGGCAGCTAGAGGCTCAGGGGCTGATTTACCGTGAGGAGCGCCGCGGCTGGTTTGTTTCGCCACCGCGCGTGGCCTATAACCCGCTGGTGCGCAGCCACTTTCACGCGATGGTCGGTGAGCAGGGCCGGGTGCCGGCCACTGAGGTGTTGAGTGCGCGGCTGATTCCCGCCAGCGCCGAGATCTGCCAGCTACTGGCGTTGCCGGCGCTTTCTAGCGTGTATCAGATCCGCCGTGCGCGACGTATCGATGGTCGGTTGGTGCTGTACGTCGAGCACTACCTCAACCCGAATTACTTTGCCGGCATTCTGGATTTCGACCTGACCCGTTCACTGACCGAGTTGTATGCCAGCGAATACGGCATTCATTACGGCCGGGTGCGTTTCGATATGGTACCCACGGCTTTGCACAGCGAAGCCGCGTCAGCATTGAAAGTAGCGGTGGGCAGCCCGGCGCTGCGTATCGTGCGGGTCAACCGCGATCAGCATGGCCGTTTGATTGACTGCGACCTGGAGTTCTGGCGCCACGACGCCCTGCATGTGAGCGTCGAGGTGCCGGAGTAGCAGGCCTACGAATCTCGCTTTTGTAGGGGGGGCATGCGAGGCGTTGTCCACCGCTAGCGGCCAGATGGCGGACAAGCTTTCGGCATGTCCGCCCTACGGAGCGTCGGTCAGGGCAGCTCGGCGCTGGCGTAGAAGGCCGTGAGTACTTTGACCAGATGCGCCAGGTCATGGCTGCCGGCCAGTTCGCGGATCGAGTGCATGGCGAAGGTCGGCAGGCCGATATCCACGGTGCGTACGCCCAGTTGGCTGGCGGTGATTGGGCCGATGGTCGAGCCGCAGCCCATGTCGCTGCGAGTCACGAAGCTCTGCACCGGCACTTCATTTTCCAGGCACAGATGACGGAAGAACCCGGCGGTTTCGCTATTGGTGGCGTAGCGCTGGTTGCTGTTGATCTTGATCACAGGGCCGGCATTGAGCTTGGGGCCATGGTTCTGGTCATGCTTGTCGGCGTAGTTGGGGTGCACGCCGTGGGCGTTGTCGGCTGAGACCAGCAGCGAGCGCTGGATGGTGCGCACGAAGGCATCACCGTCCGGCAGCACGCGGCGCAATACCTGTTCGAGCATCGGGCCGTCCGCACCGCAGGCCGAGCAGGAGCCGACTTCCTCGTGGTCGGTGCAGACCAATACGCAGCTTTCTTCATCCGGCGCGGCGAGCAGCGCCTGCAAGCCTGCGTAGCAGGACAGTAGATTGTCCAGCCGCGCGCCGGCGATAAAGTCGCCATTCAGGCCAATCACCGCAGCACTCTGGGTGTCGTAGAAGCTCAGCTCGTAATCCAGCACTGCATCGGCGCTGAAGTCGTGTTCGCGGGCCAGTTGATCGGTGATCAAGGCGCGAAAATCGGCCGGCTCATCGCCGGATAGCTGCGCGAGGATCGGCGGCAGCTCGATCTGCTGGTTGATCGCCCAGCCCTGGTTGGCTTCACGGTTGAGGTGAATGGCCAGGTTGGGAATGATCGCAATCGGCTTCTGGAAGTCGATCAGCTGGCTTTCCACCTTGCCGTCGCGGCGGTAGGTCACCCGGCCGGCCAGCGACAGGTCGCGGTCGAACCAGGGCGCCAGCAAAGCGCCGCCGTACACCTCAACGCCGAGCTGGAAAAAGCCATGTTGCTGCAGCTCCGGTTGCGGTTTGACCCGCAGGCACGGGCTGTCGGTGTGCGCGCCGACCAGGCGAATGCCGCCTTCCAGCGGTGCGCGCTTGCCCAGCTTGAAGGCGATGATCGAGGAGTCGTTGCGCGTCACGTAATAGCGGCCGCCGGCCTCGGTGTGCCAGCTGGCGCGTTCGTCCAGGTGCTGGAAACCGGCCGCCTCAAGGCGCTGAGCCAGGCTGGCGGTGGCATGAAAAGGGGTCGGCGAGGCCTTGAGGAACTCGATCAGGCCTTGATTCAAATCTTCGCGCATAGGGCACTCCAGACGGCAATCGGCCGAGTTTAGCGGATTTGCCTAGCGCTTTGGGCTGCCGCGCTCGACAGATCAGCTCGGGATGCTGACCAGGCTGAGCAGATAACCGTCGAACTCGGCGAATTGGCCTTCCAGCTCGCTGCCGGCGGGCCAGTCCCCATGCAGGTCAATCAACAGGCGCATGCACACTTTATTGTCAGCCTCGACGCTGAGCAGCTCGGCATCCTGAAAGTAGAAGTGCTGCAATACCTGCGGGTAGAGCGCCTTGAACAGGCTTTCCTTGAGCGAGAAGGTCAGGCTGATGCGTTGCGCGCGCTGTTCGGCGGAGAGGTTTTCCAGGCGGAACAGTTCGGCGGGCGTAAGAATTTCCGCTGCCAGGCGTTCCGCGCGGCTGGCCGGTATAAGTTGTTCGATATCCAGCCCCAGGCCGCGCCAGTCGGCGCTGTTGCCCACCACGGCGCCGGCCCAGCCGCTGCCGTGGGTGATTGAGCCGACCACACCTAACGGCCACTGTGGCGCGCGATCTTCACCGCAGGCCGGAACCGTCGCCGCACCGGTCAAACGCATCAAGGCCTCACGCGCACACAGGCGCCCGGCCAGGTATTCGGCCTGGCGTTTGGCTACGCCGCGCACCGGCGCGACTGCGCAGCGGCTGAAATCCGCTGCATCCAGTAGTTCGGGATTAAAGGTGGTGCTGATTAACTGCAGCGCCGGCAGGCTGTGCGGCAATGGCCAGTGACTCTTCAGGGGGCTGCAGCAGGGCGGGAGGTAGGCTGTATTCATCGACCTATTCTGCCGTGCGGCGCTTTGCACGGCCAGCCGCTGCGCGCGTTTACATTTCTTTGCAAAGCGGCAACAAAGCTAAACGAAGTTGCGCGGGCTTTTTTGCCACACTGTGGCATGCGTTTCTTCGGGGACGCAGGTGAGGTTGTAGCTGGCGCAGGCGTGAGGCTTGTTCCGGCATTTCTCTGAGAATGAGTACGGGAGCCCGTTTGGGCTCCCGTTTTTTTATGGACGCTATTTAGGGCGGTCATCCTTCGCGACGCTTTAACTTTCGCGCTACCAGCCCGGCACCCCGCTCATGTCCGGCAGCTTGTGGGCGATGCCTTTATGGCAGTCGATGCACGTAGCTTCGCCGCTGGCCAGGGCGGTGGAGTGCATCTGCCGGGCGCGCTGGCCCTGGCGGGTGAAGTCCATAAACTCGAAGTTGTGGCAGTTACGGCATTCCAGCGAGTCGTTGGCTTTGAGCCGCGCCCATTCGTGTTCGGCGAGTGTGCGGCGGTGGGCGAGGAACTTGTCGCGGGTGTTGATGGTGCCGAAAATCTTGCCCCACACCTCTTTGGAGGCCTGCATCTTGCGCGCGATTTTGTCGGTCCATTTGTGCGGCACGTGGCAGTCCGGACAGGTGGCGCGCACGCCGGAGCGGTTGCTGTAGTGGATGGTGTCCTTCAGTTCGACATACACGTTGTCGCGCATTTCATGGCAGGAAATGCAGAACTGCTCGGTGTTGGTGACTTCCAGCGCGGTGTTGAAACCGCCCCAGAAGATGATCCCGGCGATAAAACCGCCAAGGGTGAGAAAGCCCAGGCTGTAGTGCACGCTCGGTCGGCGCAGGATGCGCCAGTAGTCCTTGAGCAGGGCAAACAATGATTTCATGACGCCTCCTCAGGGTTTGGCCGGGGCATTGATTTCGTCTTGCAACAGCTTGTCGATGGTCTCGAAACTGTTGCCCACCAGCGGTTTCACCTCGTTCTGTGAAACGTGGCACTGATTGCAGAAGTAGCGCCGTGGCGATACTGCTGCCAGCGGCTGGCCGTCGCGGTCCATGTAGTGGGTGATGCTGATCATCGGGGCTTGGCTGCGCGCGCTACCGGCGCGGCTGTGGCAGGTCAGGCACTTGTTGCCGTTTTTGTCGATCTGGTAACTGCTGATGCTGTGCGGGATGGTCGGCGGTTGCTCGGGGTAGTTGCGTTCGCGCTTGAGGTCCTTGTTGTCCTCATTGGCAATAGGCGGCGCTGATAGAGTCTGGCTGATGGTGCCGCCTGGGCGGCGGCCATCCGGTGCCGGGGCATCCAGCGGGTAATTGACTTCGGCGGCCACGGCAATGCCAAACGCGGCCAGCAGCAGGAAAGGCAGTAGGCGAATGTTCATCAGAGTTCTCCTCAGGCCACGCTGATCAGTTCGATCTTCACCGCACACTTCTTGTAGTCGGCCTGCTTGGAGATCGGGTCGGTGGCATCCAGGGTGACCTTGTTGATCAGCTTGTTGGCGTCGAAAAACGGCACGAACACCAACCCCTGGGGCGGTTTGTTGCGCCCTCGGGTTTCGATGCGCGCGCGCATTTCACCGCGCCGGCTGATCACTTTGACCTCGCTGCCGCGCCGGGCGTTAAGCGCCTTGGCATCGTCCGGGTGCATGTACACCAGGGCATCGGGCACCGCCTTGTGCAGCTCTTCGACACGCTGGGTCATGCTGCCGGTGTGCCAGTGCTCCAGTACCCGGCCGGTGCTGAGCCAGAACGGGTAGTCGGCATCCGGGGCTTCGGCGGCCGGCTCGTAGGGCAGGGCGAAGATGATCGCCCTCTTGTCCGGGTAACCGTAGAACTGCACGCCGCTGCCTTTTTCCACATAAGGATCGAGGCCTTCACGGTAGCGCCAGCGGGTTTCCTCGCCGTCCACCACCGGCCAGCGCATGCCGCGTTCGCTGTGGTAACGGTCGAAGTCGGCGAGGTCATGACCATGGCCACGGCCGAACTGCGCGTATTCCTCGAACAGGCCTTTTTGCAGGTAGAAGCCAAAAGCCTTGGCTTCATCGTTGATATGGCCGGCTTCGATCTGCTCGCTGGGGAACTGGTCGACCTGACCGTTGGCGAACAGCACCTGGTACAGGGTCTTGCCCTTGTGCTGCGGCGAGGTGGCCAACAGTTCGGCCGGCCAGACTTCATCGGTGGTAAAGCGTTTGGAAAACTCCACCAGTTGCCACAGATCAGATTTGGCCTCGCCGGGGGCAGTGACCAACTGATGCCAAAATTGCGTGCGACGCTCGGCGTTGCCGTACGCGCCTTCCTTTTCCACCCACATGGCGCTGGGCAGGATCAGGTCGGCGGCCTGAGCCGAGACGGTAGGGTAGACGTCGGAGACGATGATGAAGTTGTCTGGGTTGCGCCAGCCGGGCAGCACTTCGCCCATGATGTTCGGCCCAGCCTGCATGTTGTTGCTGACCTGGGTCCAATAGACGTTGAGCACGCCGTCTTTGAGCATGCGGCTTTGCTGCACGGCGTGGAAACCGACCTTTTCCTGGATGGTGCCGGCGGGCAGCTTCCAGATTTTCTCGGCGGTGGCGCGGTGTTTCGGGTTGGTCACCACCATGTCCGCCGGCAGGCGGTGGGAGAAGGTGCCGACTTCGCGCGCAGTGCCGCAGGCCGAGGGCTGGCCGGTGAGCGAGAACGGGCTGTTGCCCGGTTCGCTGATTTTGCCGGTGAGCAGGTGGATGTTGTAGATCAGGTTATTGGCCCACACCCCACGGGTGTGCTGATTGAAGCCCATGGTCCAGAACGACATGACCTTGCGCTTGGGGTCGGCATACAGCTCGGCCAGGGCCTTGAGGCGCTCGGCTGGCACCCCGGTTTCCTTGGCGGTGCGCTCCAGGGTGTAGGGTTTGACGAAAGCGGCGAACTGCTCGAAGGATATATCGCTCCAGGTGTTGGCGGTCTCGGCGTTTTTCGCCTGCACTTCAAGCGGGTGATCGGGGCGCAGGCCGTAGCCGATGTCGTCGGCACCCTTGGCGAACTTGGTGTGCTGGTTGACGAAACTCTTGTTCACCGCACCGCTTTCGATGATGTGGTTGGCGATGTAGTTGAGGATCAGCAGGTCAGTCTGCGGTTTGAACACCATGGGAATATCAGCCAGCTCGAAGCTGCGGTGTTCAAAGGTAGAGAGCACCACCACTTTGGTCTGCGGGTAGCTCAGGCGGCGGTCGGTGACCCGGCTCCAGAGGATCGGATGCATCTCGGCCATGTTCGAGCCCCACAGCACGAACACGTCGGCGGCTTCGATATCGTCATAGCAGCCCATCGGCTCATCGGCACCGAAGGTGCGCATAAAACCCATCACCGCCGAGGCCATACAGTGGCGCGCGTTGGGGTCGATGTTGTTGCTGCGCAGGCCGGCTTTCATCAGCTTGTTGGCCGCGTAGCCTTCCCAGATGGTCCATTGCCCCGAACCGAACATGCCCACCGACTCGGGGCCTTTGTTCTTCAAGGCTTCCTTGAACTTCAGCTCCATGATGTCGAAGGCCTGCTCCCAACTGATCGGCTGGAACTCGCCCTGTTTGTCATACACGCCGTTCTTCATGCGCAGCAGCGGCTCGGTCAGGCGGTCAACGCCGTACATGATCTTCGATAGGAAGTAGCCCTTGACGCAGTTCAGGCCGCGATTGACCTCGGCCTTGACGTCACCGTGGGTGGCCACCACGCGGTTGTTCTTGGTCGCCACCATCACGCTGCAACCGGTGCCGCAGAAGCGGCAGGGGGCTTTGTTCCAGTTCAGCGTGGTCATGTCCGCTTCGGTGATCAGGTTGCTGGCCGAGGTGGCAATCGGCAGGCCGGCCGCTGCTGCGGCAATGGCGGCGGCGTTGGCTTTGGCGAATTGACGGCGGGTCATGCTCATTCGTCGGCTCCTTCGGGGCTCAGCAGTTCGTGGTAGACCAGCGCGGCGTTGAGTACGCCCGGCAGGTTGCTGATCTGGTCTATGCGCTCAAGGATCTGCTGCTCGTCGGCGGTTTCCAGTACTACCACCAGCTTGCCCAGTGGGCTTTGCTGATGCAGTTCAACCCCGTCAAGCAGGCTCAGATTGGCTTTCACCGCTTCGAACTGCTCCGGGCGGGCGTGTACCAGCAGGCTGGCAATGTGCAGGGTTTCGGCCATATTCCGTGGCTCCGATGGTGATCAGGCAGGGCGATCAGCTAGGCGGTCCGGGTGGACCAATCAGCATTTGCATAAACCAGATAAAGAAACCGTAGCCACCGACCAGGGCGATGGACAGGAGGGGGAAAAAGCAGACGACAAGAAACAGAAAAAGGCGGGTTTCCTTACTTTTTTGCACATTGTTGTCGTTGTTATTGTCGGTGGTCATGGCGACTGACTCCCCTCAGGTGTAGCAATCAGGTTAGACCTTACTCTTGATATGGACAAAAGTGCTGATCTGAATCAAGACGAATGGCTTTCCTCGGTATTTGTTCCAGTGCAGCACAGCGGCTATGCACCGCGCGCAAAGCCGGCTTGTCCGACTGCGTGTTAATCTGCCGGAACGGCCGATTTAGAGCCATTTTGCGAGCCTGCCGATGCCTGCTGCCGATTCGTCTGCGTATTTGATGCGCGGTACTGCCGCCTACCGGCGCGCCACCCTGGCGCTGTTCTGCGCCGGTTTTGCCACCTTTGCCTTGCTCTACTGCGTGCAGCCGCTGCTGCCGTTGTTGGCGCAGCATTTCTCTGTGTCGGCGGCCGGCAGTAGCCTGGCGTTATCGCTGACGACGCTGAGCCTGGCCGTCTGCCTGCTGGTGTCGGGTGCGCTGGCCGAGAGCTGGGGGCGTAAACCGGTGATGGTGGCGGCGCTGGGCCTCGCCTCGCTGTTGGGGATCGCCTGCGCGCTGGTCGAGAGCTGGGATCATTTGCTTTGGCTACGCGCCTTGCTCGGCCTGGCCCTGAGCGGATTGCCAGCACTGGCGATGGCTTATGTGGGCGAGGAGTTCGACCCCGAAGCTTTACCCGCGGCCATGGGGCTGTATATCGGCGGCACGGCGCTGGGTGGTCTGCTCGGACGTTTGCTAGCCGGTCTGTTGAGTGATCTGGGCGGTTGGCCGCTGGCCTTGGCGGGTATTGCCGGTATGGGCCTATTGGCCCTGCTGCTATTTATCTGGCTGCTGCCGCCGTCCCGGCATTTTCAGAAGCAGACGTTATCGCTCCGCGGCCTGCTGGGTAACTTTGCTGCGCACTTGGGTAATGCTGAGCTGCGTCGGCTGTTTCTGGTGGCGTTTTTATTGATGGGCGGCTTTGTTGCCTTGTTTAACTACGTCGGCTTTCGGCTGGCGGCGGCACCATTCAACCTGTCATCCAGCCTGATTGGTTTGCTGTTCACGGTTTACCTGGTGGGCATTTTTAGCGCCGGCTGGGCAGGGCGATTGGTGCCGCGTCTTGGCGTGCGGCAGGTGATGCTTGGCGGTATAGGCATCATGTTGTTGGGTGTGGCGCTCTGTGCCACGCCCTGGCTAAGTGCGGCGGTGGCCGGCCTGGCGCTGTTTACCCTGGGCTTCTTTGCCGCCCATGCGGTGGCTAGCGGGCAGGTAGGGCAGCGCGCGAACGGCGCCAAGGCGCAGGCCTCGGCGTTGTACCTGTGCGCTTATTACCTGGGTTCCAGCGTGATTGGCTATGGTGCTGGGTATATTTGGGAACATGCCGGCTGGCTGCCGATGCTTGCGGTGCTGGCCGCGCTGTTTGTCTCAGCCGGAATCAGTGTGCGTAAGCTCTAAGGCTTGAGTTGTGAGTTCACGCAAGCGCTTGTGAATCCGGCGGCAGGCCATCGATTGACTGAGTAAACACTCAGTTGATGCCATCCGCCGGCATTGCGATGGGCACTAAAACTTCATTGCGGCGTAAAAACCACGGCATAAACGGTGGGTTGTAGCGAGCCCATACCGGTTCGCCGACGACGCGCCAACCATTTTGGCTAATCCACGCATCGAGCTCTGCTTTATTGCGCGTATAGGCGCGCTCACTCCAGAAGCCTGAGTAGCGCACCGCGGCTATCTGCCGCGCGGGCACTTGGCGCAATGTTACTCGTGGGTCTTTAGGAACCGGCAGAGTGGCCAGTGAGAAGGTCGCTGGCATCATAAAGCTCACCGCCCAAGTGCCATCGATTTGCTGTTGGCCAACGGGTGACGTCATGGCGATTTTTTCACCTTCAGCCTCTTGAGCGACCGGTGCGGTCATCGCAATTTTCTGGTTTGAGTTGTTGTTGCCCGAAATGTAATCAAACAGCCGGCTAAACGCTTTGCTGCCAGCCTGATCAAAATCTCCGTCTACCCGGGTTTCTGCAACAAAATGGGGCTCATAGTTACGCAACTCAAAGCTGTCTTCTTTGAGCACAACTGAGTATTTCGCTTCCTCAACCGCCATCGCGTTTCCGCTCCCAAGGAGTGCAGCAAAAAACACTGCTGCAGCCTGTTTTAGATAGGTCATTCGCGTTCACCCGGTATTGTGGATCACTGGAGGGAGGCGCCGAGACCATGTGCTTGGCTCGGCTGCTCACTGTCTCATCGCCTTAAGACTTGAACGCTACGTGTGCAGCAAGTTCATTGGGGCGTTGATTTACGGCCTGGGTGACTTAGGGCTTCGGCTGCTCCATCAGGTATTTTGCAACGGCCGCATAAGCGGGTAACGAGGTGGGATCGTTGGCGGAATTGGCCGCGATTGGGTGGCTGGCGAAGCGGGCAATCACCATCTCG
This sequence comes from Pseudomonas sp. MIL19, assembly GCF_028680365.1. NCBI lineage: Bacteria > Pseudomonadati > Pseudomonadota > Gammaproteobacteria > Pseudomonadales > Pseudomonadaceae > Pseudomonas > Pseudomonas sp. MIL19. The sequence goes on from NZ_JAPPVG010000020.1 coordinate 9,963, forward strand.
GCAGCCGGGTCAATGTACAGCGCTTGGCCGTGCACCCCGCGCGCCATAAAGGCACCATGCGCGTTGTGAGTGACCCACCACATATTGCGATAGCTCCAGCCGGGCAACAGCGAGTAGCCAGCCTTGGCGAAATCTTCACGGCTTGCACCGTTACGGATGTCTGTCACGACCTCGGCCGGCAAGATTTGCTGGTCGTTGTAACGGCCGTTGTTGCGCACCATTTCACCAAAGCGCGCCAGGTCACGCAGGCCGCTGTTCAGCCCGCCACCGGCAAACGGTGTGCCGATGGAGTCGACGGACATATAGGCATCCTGCTCAGCGCCAAGTTTGCTCCAGATGCGCTCCGACAGCAGTTTTGCCACGTTGCGGCCACTCGCACGCGCTAGCACCCACCCGAGGGCATCGGTGTTGGCGGTCCGGTAGTGAAAGGCCTCGCCATGTTTACCCTGCGGCTGAACCGTTTGCAGAAACTCATAATAAGTACGTGGCCCCTGGTAGTCCGCGGGTTTGGGCAGCGGATTGCCGGCGGCGGCATGCGCCCAGACTTCGGCATTGGGGTCGGCATAGTCTTCGCTAAAGCGAATGCCGGTGGTCATATCCATCAACTGGCGAACCGTGGCGTTACCGAAGGCAGATGCAGCCAGCTCGGGTACGTAGTAGGCCACCTTGCGTTCAGGCTCAAGCGTCCCTTCGGCAACCAGTAGCGCGGCGAGGGTGCCCATAAAGGTCTTGGTGACTGACATGGCGCCATGCTGGCCTTGCGCCTTGAGCACACCGAAATAGCGTTCGTAGACGACTGCGCCGCGATGCAGCACAACAATCCCGTCGGTGTAGTTGGCCAGCAGCGACTGCTGCCAGGTCATGGGCTTATCAGCGCCGAGTGGCATGAACGAGACAGTGTCGATGGCGTCCAGCAGGTTGCGCTTTAGCGGCGGAGGCGCGCTAAGCCCGTGCGACACATTGACGGTGGGCATGAGTTGGCGAAAGTTGGAGACACTCCAGCGCATCTGCGGGAAGCGAAAATAACTGCCGTCATCGAAACGCAAAATACGCTCTGGCGGGGGTGGTGAGCCAACCATCCAGCCCAGTTCAGCCGGGTCACTGGCCTGCGCGCTTGGGAATTGCGCAGGTGTGCTGGCGTGGGCCGAGCAGGCGAATGCGCTGAGTAGTAGGCATAAGCGCAGGGGTAATGATCCTTTCAAACGGCGTATGTCCATGATTAGCACCCTCTGTATATGTCTGCTCAGTAAAGCATAGGCGGCCAAGTCTCCCCGCCATCAGTGCGGTGGGGAGTATTCAGCGGCTTAAGCTTCCTGGGCCCGATACGCGCCCGGCGTCAGCCCCGTCCATTTTTTAAAGGCACGGTGAAACGCAGACGGCTCCGAAAACCCCAGTTGCTCGGCAATGTCCTGAATGGCCAAATCGGCGCGGCCCAAGTGATAAATCGCCAAGTCCCGGCGCAGATGATCTTTCAACTCTTGAAAACTCGAGCCTTCCTCGCGCAAATGCCGACGCAGGGTTTGTGGGCTCATGTGCAACTGTTGCGCCACGGCGTCGAGGTCTGGCCAGTTGCTGCAGTCGCGCCCAAGCAGGCGGCGGATTTGGCTGATCAGGCTGTCGCCGCCATCCGGGCGCGCCAGCAGATCGGCCGGGGAATGCTGGAGGAATTGCTTGAGGGTGCGCTCGTCCTGCAGCAGCGGCATGGCCAGATAGCGGGCGTGGAACAGCAGGCTGGTGCGCCCGGCGGAAAAACGCCGGTTGCAGGGGAACAGCAATTCGTACTCGGCGGCGTGGGCGGGCTGGCTGTAGGTAAAGGTGGTTTCTTCCAGACGGATGCGTTGGCCGATTAGCCAACTGCCGAGGCGATGCCAGATCACCAGCAGGCATTCCACCAGAAAGTGGTCGGGGTCCAGCAGGCTTGAGCCGTCCACGCTCAGTCGTGCCCAATCACCTTCACGCTGAATGCTGATGATCGGCGCTTCGGGGAACAGGCTGTAGAACAGCGCGCCCCGGCCCAGGGCTTTTTCCAGCGAGCGGCAATGAATGATGGCGTAACACATCATGGCGAACGTGCCGCGCTTACTGCGCCGACGGCCAAAGCCGAGGTATTCGTCGTCGAGGCTTTCCCACAACAACTGCACCAAACGGGCGAACTGCTCGGGGGCGATGCGGGCGCGTGGCTCATCCAGCAGAGCGGGTTGAATCCCCAGCTGGCGCAGCAGTGGCGTGCAATCTTGGCCCTTGGCCTCGGCACCGCGTAAGGCAGCGCGGACAAAGTGGCTGGCGATGGTGCGTTCGCGCATGACGGCTCCTTGAAAGTGCGCCGATGGTAAGCAGCTTGACGGGCATAGAACAAGCACCGAGCGAATGGGTCAACCCAGGCTGAGCGCATGGGTCATTGAGGCTGGTGGCTGGGCAGGCCTAACCTGCAGCACGACTTCAGCTCTAGGAGCCAGCCCCATGCAGCGCAACATTTTCGATACCGAACACAGCATGTTTCGCGACGCCTTTGCCGCTTTTCTGAAGAAGGAAGTGGTGCCCCATCAGGACCAATGGGAGGCCGACGGCATGGTCAGCCGTGAGGTATGGAAGAAGGCCGGTGACATGGGCTTTTTGCTGCCTTGGGCGGATGAGGAATACGGCGGTGCGGGACTCAAGGATTTCCGCTACGAGCAGATCATGTGCGAGGAGTTGGCCAAGGTTAACGAAGCCGGTTTTATGTTGCCGCTGCACTCGGCGCTGTGCGGCCCCTATATCGCTGAGTACGGTAACGCTGAGCAGAAGGCGCGCTTTATGCCGGGGATTATCAGCGGCGAGCTGATTTTGGCGGTGGCGATGACTGAGCCCAGCGCCGGCTCCGACCTGGCCGGCATGCGCACCATGGCGGTGGAGCAGGACGACCACTACCTGCTCAACGGCTCCAAGGTGTTTATCTCCAACGGCCTGCTGGCCGATGTGGTGATAGTCGCAGCCAAGACCGACCCGGCCAATAAGCACGCCATGGGCCTGTTCCTGATTGAACGTGGTATGCCTGGTTTCGAACGCGGCAAGAAGCTGGAAAAACTCGGCATGAAGAGCCAGGACACCGCCGAGCTGTTCTTTAACAACGTCAAGGTACCCAAAGCCAACCTGCTGGGGGATGCCAAGGGTGGCTTCTTCTATCTAATGAACATGCTCGCTCAGGAGCGCCTGACCAATGCCTGCGGCGCGGTGGCCGGTGCCGAGGCGGCGCTGCAAGTGACCATCGATTACGTGAAAGAGCGTAAGGCTTTTGATCGGCCGATTTCGCACTTCCAGAACACCCGCTTCAAGCTCGCTGAAATGCGTACGCAAATCGACGTGGCGCAGGTGTTTGTTGACCGCTGCGTGATCGATCACAACGAGAAAAAGCTCACCCCAGAAGTCGCTGCCGAGGCCAAGCTGTTCACCACTGAGCTACTGGGCAAGGTAGTCGATGAGGGGGTACAACTGCACGGCGGCTGGGGGTATATGTGGGAGTACCCAATTTGCAAGATGTACGCGAATGCACGCATTCAGCGCATCTTCGCTGGCACCTCGGAAATCATGAAAGAGATCATCAGCCGCGGGATGAAGCTTTGATAGAGGGTTAATGGCTAAATCGAGGCGCGACAGACACTAACAATAAGAGGTCTGCACATGGACGAACAACTGCCTCTGGAGCGCCTGGCGCTCTGGGTTGAGAAACGCCCCGATGCGGTCTGGCTCAGCCAGCCGGTAGCTGGGCAATGGCATGATTTCACCTGGGCGCAGGTGGATGAGCAGGCGCGGCGTATAGCCACGGCGTTGCATGCACTGGGCTGCGCGCCGGGTGACCGGGTAGCGCTGCTGGCGAAGAACTGCGCCGAATGGGTGATTGCCGATCTGGCGATCATGATGGCGGGGCTAATCAGCGTGCCGTTCTACCCCCTACAGTCAGCCGAGAGCATCGAGTATGTGCTGCGACATTCGCAGTGCAAGGCGATCTTCCTCGGCAAGTTGGATGAGCCGGTCAAGTTGGCACCCGCCATTCCCGCTGAAGTGATGCGGATTGCCATGCCGTATCCGACTATCGAGGCCCGTCACGGCTGGCATGCTTTGCTGGCGGCGCACCAGCCGTTGGCCGTAACGCATCAGCAGGCGCCCGATGCCTTGCTCAGCATCCTCTATACCTCCGGCACCACGGGGCAGCCCAAGGGGGTGATGCTCTCGGCCAAAGCGTTCGCCTACGCCGGTAGCCACTCGGTGCATGAGTTGCAAATCACCGAGCAGGATCAGTTCTTCTCATACCTGCCGCTATCGCATGCCGCCGAGCGTTTTCTGGTGGAGATGAACGCCTTGTACAGCGGTGGGCGGGTGGCCTTTGTCGAGTCGCTGGACTCCTTTGCCAGCGACTTGCGCCACGTGCGGCCGACTGTGTTCTTCTCCGTGCCGCGCCTGTGGACGCGCTTTCAACAGGGCGTGTTGGAGAAACTGCCGCAGCCCAAGCTGGCGCGTTTGCTGGGTATTCCGCTGATTGGTGGGTTGGTGGCGAGCAAAATACGCAAAGGCCTAGGGCTGGATCGCGCACGGATTCTGGTCAGTGGCGCGGCAGCGATTCCGCCGGCTTTGCTGGATTGGTACCAGCGTATCGGTATGACCATCTGCGAGGGTTATGGCATGACTGAGCACTTCGCCTATGGCTGCTTCAACCGGCCCGGACAGGTGCGTTTCGGCACGGTGGGGCGGCCGATGCCGGGTAATGAGCTGCGCCTTGCCGAGAATGGCGAAATCCTGCTGCGTTGCCCTTGCCTAATGCTGGGCTACTACCAGGAACCGGCGAAAACCGCTGAAACCATTAGCGATGGCTGGCTGCACACGGGCGACAAGGGCGAGATTGATGCGGCCGGTTACCTGAAAATCACCGGGCGGGTGAAGGACATCTTCAAGACCAGCAAAGGCAAGTACATCGCCCCGGCGCCGATTGAGGGTGAGATCGCCAAGAACCTGTGGGTCGAGCAGGTGTGCCTGATGGGCAGCAATTTGGATCAGCCATTGGCGCTGATCGAGCTGTCACCAGCGGCTCGTGAGCAGGCACGCGAGCAAGTGGCGGCCGACCTTGCGCAAACTTTGCAGCAGCTTAATGCTCAGCTTGAGGCCCACGAACGGCTTAGCCATTTTGTGCTGGTGCGCGAGGCCTGGACCGTGGACAACGGCTGCATGACCCCAACCATGAAAATCCGCCGTAACGTACTGGAAGCACGCTTTGCTGACCAACTAAGCGAGCTGGATGCCAAGCAACCGCTGCATTGGCAATAGCTGCACTGCTTAGGATGGGCTGGCCGCGCAAGTTGAGCGCAGCGCTACCCATCGGCATTAACGATTATCCAAAGGAGCTGTTATGCAAGGCCCGCTGTCGTCCCTGAAAGTGCTGGATTTTTCCACCCTGTTGCCGGGGCCTTTCGCCTCTCTATTGCTAGCAGATATGGGCGCCGAGGTGCTGCGAGTTGAGTCGCCTTCGCGCATGGACCTGGTGCGCGTGCTGCCGCCGCATGACGGCGGCGTGTCGGCCAGCCACGCCTACCTCAACCGCAACAAACGCTGCATCGCCCTGGACCTGAAAAAGCCCGAGGCGGTGGAAATGGTCAAGCAACTGGTGGCCGAGTACGACATCGTGCTGGAGCAGTTCCGCCCAGGGGTGATGGACAAACTCGGCGTCGGCTACGAGGCACTCAAGGCGATTAACCCGAAGCTGATTTACGTGTCGATCACCGGCTATGGCCAGACCGGGCCATATAAGGATCGCGCTGGGCATGACATCAATTATCTAGCCCTGGCCGGCATCGCCAGCTACACCGGGCGCAGCGACACCGGGCCGCTGCCGCTGGGCATTCAGGCAGCGGATATTGCCGGCGGCTCGCTGCACGGGGTGATCGGCCTACTAGCAGCGGTTATCCAGCGCCAGGCCACGGGCCAGGGCCAGCAGGTGGATATCAGCATGACCGACTGCGCCTTCAGCCTGCACGGCATGGCCGGGGCCGGGTATCTGGCCGCCGGGGTTGAGCCGGCGATGGAAAACCAGGCACTCAATGGCGGCAGTTTCTACGACTATTACCGCACCCGTGATGGCCGTTGGTTCTCGGTCGGCAGCCTGGAACCGCAGTTTATGCAGCAGTTCTGCGCCGCCATCGGCCGTCCGGAGCTTGCCGCGCGTGGTCTGTCGCAGAAGCCAGAGGATCAACAGGCGCTTAAACGCGAGATCGAAATCGAGTTCGAGAAACGCGATTTCGCCGAGTGGAATCAGGTATTCGCAGGGTTGGATGCCTGCGTGGAGCCGATGCTCACCCTCAGTGAGGCCGCTGAGCATCCGCAGATCAAAGCGCGCAATCTGGTTACCGAGGTGCCGCGTGCCGGCAATGCGCCACAGGCGCAGATCGGCTGCCCGATCAAGTTCTCCAGCGGCTTGCCTGCACCCCGGCATATCGGTGCGGCGTTGGGGGCGAACACCGAAGAAGTGCTGGCTGAACTGGGTTATAGCGCCGAGCAGATTGCCCAGCTCAAGGCGGCAAAAGTGGTGGCCTGAGTCCCGTTGAAGGAGCCGCCGAGCGCTTTATGCGTAGCACCAGATGCACAGGCGGCTCGTCAAATGCTGCGTTTTCCGGCATAAGCGTGGTTCGTGCCAATAGGCCATGCAGGGAGACAGCATGTATCACGGTGAACGCTTCAACGCCTGGACCCATCTGGTCGGAACGCTACTGGCCAGCGTAGGCGCCTTGTGGATGCTAGTGCTGGCAAGTCTGGACGGTGACGTAAGCAAGATCGTCAGTGTGGCGATCTATGGCCTGACGCTGGTGCTGCTGTACAGCATATCCACGCTCTACCACAGCGTGCAGGGGCGGGCGAAGGTGGTGATGCGTAAGCTTGACCACCTGTCGATCTACTTGTTGATTGCCGGCAGCTATACGCCGTTTTGCCTGGTAACTCTGGAAGGGGCGTGGGGCTGGACGCTGTTCGGCGTTGTCTGGACGTTGGCCGTTATTGGCATGGTGCAGGAGATCAAACCGCGCTCCGAGGCGCGCGTGCTGTCGATTGTGATCTACGCCGTAATGGGCTGGATTGTGCTGGTGGCGGTCAAACCGTTGATCGCTAAGCTGGGCATGGCCGGATTTGTCTGGCTAGCCGGCGGCGGGGTGCTTTACACCGTGGGCATCATCTTCTTCGTTTACGACAGCCGCTTCCGTCATTGGCATGGCATCTGGCACCTGTTCGTGATGGGCGGCAGCTTGATGCACTTCGTGGCGGTGTTGCGTTACGTGCTGTGAGCCCAGTGGGCTATTCGATGCGCTGCTCACCGGTAAAACTCAAGGTCACCTTGCAGCGTCGGCAGAAGTAGCGACGGCCTTTGCTGACCAGTGTGTGGCGCTGGGCCGAAAACGGGAACTCCCCTTGCGGGCAGCTGCAGCGGTAGATGTAGCGACTCACCGCCCGCCGTTGCACGGCGTAGGTATGGCAACGGTTGGGCGCCAGCTCATACACACCGCGCATGATCAGCTGCCACTCCTCGCCGTGGGGCTGGATTTTTACACCAAACAGCTGATGGGCGATCAGGTGCGCGACTTCATGGGGCACGGTCTGCTTGAGAAAGTCTTCGCGATTCTCCCGGTACAGCTGCGGGTTGAAACGCAGTTTGTTTTCCGTCAGGTGCGCCACGCCGGCTTTTTGCCCACGCAACTTGAAACTCACCTCGGCGCGGACAAAGGGTTGCTTGAAGAAGGCTTCGGCCTGTTGGTAGCAGTGTTCTACACGGCTCAGAAGGTGTTCAGGCATGGATCTGGTTATCGAAACTGGGCCGGCGATTATGCCCAAGCTGCACCGGCTTCGCAGCTCTGAAACGACGAAACCACCCGTAGGTGGTTTCGTTGTGTTTCGACAGTGGAACGTTAGCTGGTGTAAACCGGGCCTGCGCCGAAGCCCCAGAGAATCACCGAGCTGGCGATCATCGCCACCAGCACCACCAAACCTACCGCGAGCACCGAGCTGGAGAACATAAAGCCCTCATCCTCGGGTATGCCCATAAAGGTCGGTATGCCGACATACAACAGGTACACCGTGTAGCAGATGGCTGCTGTGCCCACCACCATGGCCAGCCAGAGGTGTGGGTAGAGCGCCGCAAGGCCGCCGATAAACAGCGGTGTGGCGGTGTAAGCCGCAAATACCACGCACTGAGTGAGGTTTTGCTTGGCGTCGTAGGTGCGTGCCATCCAGTGGATAAATGCGCCCATTACGGCTACTCCGGCGAGCATTGCCAGGTAGGTCATGATGGTCATTTGCATCGCGCTGGCTTCTGTCAGCATCACTGGCGCTCGATTGCCAATTGCCCAGCCAACCTGGGTGGTGCCGATGTAAGCCGAGACGGCAGGAATTGCCGCGAGCAGTAGAACGTGGGTGAGATACATGTGGCTGATGCTTTCTTCTTCGCCACGGATTTCCTGCCATTCCTGGTCAGGACGGGTGAATAGCCCCCAAACGTGATGGATCATGCCAGACCTCCTTTTGTTATGCGGTCGCCCCCCAGCGCAGCGCCTGGTTCGCGTGTGCAGCGTGATCAGGTGCGAGGCCGAACCTATGCGACCGTATGTCGCAGTATAGGCAGCGATTACGCCAGGCAAGGCGGGGCGTTAGAGCAAATCGGACTCTCAGCCGCGGCCGTAATAACGTTCGAGGATTTCCATGGCTTTATTGATTGACTGCAAGCGCTCTGTGCTGCCGCCGCGATCCGGGTGGTGCAGGCTGACCAGTTGCCGGTAGCGCTGTTTGATGCTGGCAGGCGTGAGTGTTTGCGGGCTGTCGCTCAGTTCAAAGAGTTCCAGGGCGGCCTGTTGCTCCTCGCCACCCTGCATGCGTGACCAGAAGCTGCGCAGCAGCTTGGCTACATCCTGCTCGCCGGTGTCACGGAGTTGGCTCATGTCGAGGTAGTAATCGCGCAGTGGGTCATGCTCGCTCAGCTGCGCACTGCCCGGTTGATAGGGCAGCAGTTGGATGTTAAGCGCGCTGATCTGCAGGTGGCCGCGTTGCGTCGCCCATAGCCGTTCACGCAGGCGATAGAGCGCGTTGAACAGCAGAAAATGGGTACGAAACAGCACCAGGTGGTCAGTAAGCGGCAGGTTGGGGATGTGCGTGCAGTGGCGGGCTTTCAGCTGCTGGATCAATTGGTATTCGCCAAGGCCCGCGGGCGCGGCGGCGAGCAACTGGAGCACATGTTCGGAAAGGTCGAGGTTCGGGTTGATGTCGTCGTTCATCGGTCGAGCCTAGCATTTCACCAACTGTGGGGTAGGGTGCGTCACGCTTTCTGCGTAAAATGCCGCATTCTCAACGGCTTCCGGATTTCAGCGCACCATGGGCACCCTCTCGGTCAATCAGAACAAACTGCAAAAACGCTTGCGCCGCCAGGCGGGCGAAGCCGTCGCCGACTTCAACATGATCGAAGATGGCGACAAAGTGATGGTCTGCCTGTCCGGCGGCAAAGACAGCTACACAATGCTCGACGTGCTGCTGCACCTGCAGAAAGTCGCCCCGATCAAGTTCGAGATCGTCGCGGTGAACATGGACCAGAAGCAGCCAGGCTTTCCCGAACATGTACTGCCGGCCTATCTGGAGTCCATCGGTGTGCCGTACCACATCGTCGAGAAGGACACCTATTCGGTGGTCAAAGAGAAGATCCCGGAAGGCAAGACCACCTGCTCGCTGTGCTCGCGCCTGCGTCGCGGCACGCTGTACACCTTTGCCGATGAGATCGGCGCGACCAAGATGGCCCTAGGGCATCACCGCGACGACATCCTGGAAACCTTCTTTCTCAATATGTTCTACGGCGGCACCCTCAAGGCCATGCCGCCCAAGTTGCGCGCCGATGATGGCCGTAACGTGGTGATTCGTCCGCTGGCTTACTGCAATGAGGCGGATATCGAGGCTTACAGCCAGCTCAAGGAATTCCCAATCATTCCGTGCAATCTTTGTGGCTCGCAGGAAAATCTGCAGCGTCAGGTGGTTAAAGAAATGCTGCAGGACTGGGAGCGTAAGTCGCCGGGGCGCACTGAGATCATGTTCCGTGCGCTGCAGAACGTGGTGCCCTCGCAGTTGGCCGACCGTAACCTGTTCGATTTCAAGAGCCTGAAAATCGACGACAGTGCGACGCCGCGCTTTCTCGATGTGATGAACCTCTGATTTAGCGGTTTCCCGGCTTAAGGACTGCCCGATGCGCGATTACAAATGGCTGCATGAATACTGTTTGAACCGCTTTGGCTCGGTGGGGGCGTTGGAATCAATGCTGCCCGAACCGCGCAGTGCTGCCCAGTTACGCGCGATCAGTGATGATCGCTACCTGTCGACGCTGAGCCTGCGGGTCTTCCGTGCCGGCCTCAAGCACAGCTTGGTGGATGCCAAGTGGCCGGCGTTTGAACAGGTGTTCTTCGGTTTCGACCCGGAGAAAGTGGTGCTGATGGGCGCTGAGCGCCTGGAAAATCTGATGCAGGATGCGCGCATCATCCGGCACTTGGGCAAGCTCAAAAGTGTGCCGCGCAATGCCCAGTTCATTCTTGATGTGCGCCAGGAGAAGGGCAGCTTCGGCGCGTTGATCGCTGACTGGCCGGTGAGCGATATCGTCGGCCTGTGGAAGTACTTAGCCAAGCACGGCAGTCAGCTTGGCGGGCTGTCGGCGCCGCGCTTTCTACGCATGGTCGGCAAAGATACCTTTGTGCCCAGTGATGATTTGGTTGCGGCATTAAAAGCGCAGAAGATCGTCGATAAGCTACCGACCAGCTTGAAAGAGCGTGCGGCGGTTCAGGCGGCGTTTAATGAGTGGCATGAGCAGAGCGGGCGCCCCTTGTGTCAGCTGTCGATGATGCTTGCCTATACCGTCAATCATTGAAGTTGGAGCTGCTAATGGAACAAGCCATCAAGCGCGTCGCCGAGGAACTCAAGCAGGCCGAGCGGATCTTGCTGATTACCGGCGCTGGCTTGTCGGCCGACTCCGGGTTGCCGACTTACCGAGGGCTGGGTGGGCTGTATAACGGCCAGACTGCTGAGGGCTTGCCGATTGAAACGGCGCTCTCGGGGCCGATGCTGCAACGCGACCCGGCGCTGTGCTGGAAGTACCTGGCGGAGCTGGGCAAGGCCTGCCTGGGCGCTCAGGCTAATGCTGGGCATTACGCGATTGCTGAACTGCAGCGCAGAAAACCGCATTGCTGGCTGCTAACGCAGAACATTGATGGCTATCACCGTGCGGCAGGCAGCCCGATGGAGCGGGTGATCGAGATTCACGGCGAGCTGGCACCCTTGTATTGCCAGTCTTGTGGCGCTGTAGATGCCGAACTGGCCGCGCATTTGCAGCGGCCGCTGCCACCCAAATGCCGGCAATGCGCCGGCATACTGCGCCCGCCCGTGGTGCTATTTGGAGAAATGCTGCCGGAGCAGGCCATCGCTTCGCTGTATGCCGAGTTAGGCAAGGGCTTTGATGTCGTTATCAGCGTCGGCACCAGCGCCAGCTTTCCCTACATCGTCGAGCCGTTGCTGCGCACCCGGCAAGCAGGAGGATTCACCGCCGATATCAACCCGCAGCGCAGCGACCTGAGCAATAGGGTGGATGTCCATCTGCAAGGGCGCGCTTTAGATGTTTTGCCAGAACTACTGAGTCACATTTAGAGCCATAGAATTTGCAAATGCATGTCATAGAGGGCATAGTCGCGCTCTTGTGAAATCAACCGACACGGTCGTGCCCATGCTCCAACGCCTCGCACCCCTCGTGCCTATCGCACTTTCCCTGGTCCTGGCCGCCTGCGCCAACCATGCTCCGCAACCGGAGCTGACCACTCAATCTTCAGTGTTCTCCTCGACAGACCTTGCCGAGTTTGATGAGCAAGCCAAAGAAGCCGCCCTTGGCGATTTCACCGAAGAAAAGGCCTACAAACTCCCGCAACTGGCTGACGGCATTCTGTCCCACGGTCTGTCACTGGTAGGTACGCGCTATCGCTTTGGCGGCGGCTCGGTAAGTTCCGGCTTCGATTGCAGCGGTTTTATCGGTTACCTGTTTAAAGAAGAGGCCGGCCTGAAGTTGCCGCGCTCGACCCGCGACATGATCAATATCGACGCCCCATTGGTGGAACGTGATGACCTTAAGCCGGGCGATCTGCTGTTCTTTAGCACCAACGGCCGTGGTCGCGTCAGCCATGCCGGCATCTATATGGGCGATGATCAATTCATCCATTCTTCCAGCAGCCGCAGCGGCGGTGTGCGGGTCGATAGCCTGGATGATCGCTACTGGAAGCGCACCTTTATCGAGGCCAAGCGTGCCTTGGCGCTGGCGCCAACCGAGTCGCTCGTACGTAACCCTTGAGTGCGGCGTGCAGCGGCCGCAACGTTAAGGTCTCTGTAGCCCGTCGTCCTCTCTGACGCATCTCGATAGATTTCAACAACCTGCCAAGCAAAGCTAAAGCTTGCACTCGCATGTGCAAGCCGGCAGAGTAGGGCGCATCCCGGCTCAGGATCGCCTTGTCCATGACCGCATTCTCCCGTATCAGCTTGATTGTGATGGCCGCGCTACTTAGCGCCTGCGCGAGTCAAGCGCCCGCGCCAACCCCGCAACCCACTGTCTATCAGCCCATCAGCAGCTTTAACGGCAATGCTGATGATGTGCTATTTCGTGCGTTGGGCTTGGTGGGCACGCCCTATCGCTATGGCGGTAATACCCCCGAAGGCGGCTTCGATTGCAGCGGCTTGATCGGTTTTGTTTACCGCGATGCCGCAGGCATCAAGCTGCCGCGCACTACCCGTGAGCTGATCAGCATGCGCGCACCGGGCATTGGGCGCGACGCGCTGCAAAGCGGTGATCTGGTGTTTTTTGCCACCAGTGGCGGCAGCCAGGTCAGCCATGCGGGTATTTATGTTGGCAATGGCCGCTTCGTGCATGCGCCCTCCAGCGGCGGCACTGTGCGCCTGGACAGCCTGAGCAATACGTATTGGCAGCGTACTTACTTGAATGCCAAGCGTGTGTTCACCCCGGAGCTGGCGGGTAACCCCTGAGGCCCAGCCCTGGGTATTTGTAGAGGGGCTTTTATGACCACTCAAACGCTTAATCTCGATGCTGATCTCTATCAGTACCTGCTGGATGTATCGCTGCGCGAGACGCCACTGCTCAAGCGTCTGCGCGATGAAACCGCTCTGCTGACTCATTCACGCTGGCAAATCGCCCCCGAGCAGGGCCAGTTCATGGCCTTGTTGGTACAGCTGATCGGCGCGCGGCGGATTGTCGAAGTCGGCACCTTTACCGGTTACAGCGCTATCTGTATGGCCCAGGCCATGCCGAGCGATGGCCACTTGATTTGTTGCGACATTCCCGGCGGCTACAACGCCACGGCCAAACGTTACTGGGCTGAGGCGGGCCTCGCTGAGCGTATTGAGCTGCGGCTGGCGCCGGCGCTGCAAACACTTGAGGCGCTTGCTGCTGAGGGGCTGGCAGGGCGAATTGATCTGCTGTTTATCGATGCCGATAAAGCCAACTACCCGGCTTATTTGGAGCACGCCCTGCGCCTGGTACGTCAGGGTGGGCTGATTCTGTTCGACAACACCTTGTGGAGTGGCCGGGTGCTTGAGCAGAGCCCCGAAAGCGCTGACACCCGAGCGATTCAGGCGCTCAATCTGGCGCTGCGTGATGACCCGCGCATCGACCTGTCCCTGCTACCGCTCGGCGATGGCCTGAGCCTATGCCGTAAACGCTGAGCCGGCGTTGCTTGTATGCCCGAACCGATTCGCCTGCCCGAACAACCTGACGCCTGCGAACTTTGCGCCCGCGCCGCGCTGCTGACGCGCCATCACTTGATCCCCAAGGCACTGCACAACAAGGTTTACGTGCAAAAACGCTTCGGTAAAAGTGAGCGCATCAGCGCCACGCTCTGGGTGTGCCGTGCCTGTCACAACCAGATCCACCGGCTGTTCAGCGAAAAAGAGCTGGCGCTGATCTACAACAATCGTGACAGCCTGCTCAGTGATGAACGCTTGCGTACCTTTGTTGAGTGGTTGGCAAGCAAGCCGGCGGGTTTTATGCCGCGGCATTGAGTGGCACGTGAGGCGTCGGTGCTATGCGCGGCGTTATGCGTTGACGCTCTGTATGCAAGTCTCTACCCTGCGCGCCTGCAACAGGTGCCCCAAACGCATAGCGTTCAAAGGGTGAAACAGGGAAGCCGGTGCGTTTCGTGTTAACCACGCAACTATTCCGGCGCTGCCCCCGCAACGGTAAACGAGTCAAAGATCGCCACTAGCCACTGTGCCCACCGGCATGGGAAGGCGCGATCCAGGAACCTCAAGGTTCCACTCGTAAGCCCGGAGACCGGCCTGCTGCATCCACGGCATTGCGGAGGGCGTTGCCGGGCTGATGTGGCTGTATTGCTGCTCTATCTGCCTATGCTGTTCTCCCAATGTTTTATTCAGCAGTATCGCGCGGGCGGCGCGATGGAGAATCAGGCATTGTTTCGCACCTTTTATAAACGTCCGGCCGTTCTTTTATGGCTGGGCTGTAGTCCTTTTTTAACTGCACAAGCAGAACCCCTCAACCTCGCTCAGCAGGTGGTCACCGCCACGCGAACGGCTACGCCGTTGGTCTCGGTGGCGTCGAGCAGTGTGATTACCCGTGAAGATATCGAGCGCAGCCAGGCACAGAGCGTGCCTGACATGCTGCGCGGTCTGGCTGGCGTGCAGATCGTTAGCAACGGCGGCCGCGGCAAAAGCACCTCGTTGTACCTGCGCGGTACCAGCGAGAAGCAACTATTGGTGCTGATTGACGGGGTTAAGGTGGGTTCCGCCACCTCTGGTGCTGCCGCCCTGCAGGACATTCCATTGGCGCTGGTCGAACGCATTGAGGTGGTGCGCGGCCCGCGTTCCAGTCTGTATGGTTCCGAGGCGCTTGGCGGGGTGATTCAAATTTTCACCCGGCGCGGCGCAAAGCAGGGGCTCAAACCTTACCTGGCTTTGGGTACCGGCACGCGCTCCAGCTCCAGCGCTAATGCTGGCCTGGCCGGTGGTTCGCAGAACGGCTGGTTTGACCTTGGCGTGAGCAGCGAAGATACCGACGGGATTAATGCCCGCGCTTACCGACCTAGTGCCGCAGGTGCCTACGAGCCAGACGCCGATGGCTATCGCCAGCTGGCCGGTTCACTGCGTGGTGGCTACCGCTTCGTCAACGGTCTGGAACTGGACGGCAGTTGGATGCAATCGAGCATCCACAGCGACCAAGACCTGCGCAGCAGCTCCGGCAAAACCGGGCGCTACAGCTATGCCGATGGAGAGCAACAGGTGCTTGGCGGTCGTGCCCGTTTCACTCCCTTAGAGCCCTGGGATGTGACCTTGCAGGCCGGTCACAGCGAAGATCGCACCGACAACTTCCGTGATGGTGGTTTTTACTCGCGCTTCGACACCGAGCGCTACACCTTTGCTTGGCAGAACGACTTTAGCCTGACGCCCGAGCAACTGTTGAGCCTGGGTTTTGATTACCAGCAGGACCGCATCGACACATCCGACACCTATGCTGAGGACTCCCGCGACAATCGCGGTTATTACACTCAGTACCAGGGCCGTTTCGGTCGACATGGCGTGTCCGTTGGGTTGCGCCGCGACGACAACCAGCAGTTCGGCGAGCACGATACTGGCAACCTAGGCTGGAGCTATGAGCTCAGCGAGCGCCTGACGTTGAGTGCTGCCTACGGCACCGCCTTCCGTGCGCCGACCTTTAACGACCTGTATACCCCGAACAGCGGTTCCACCGCGGGTAACCCCGACCTTAAACCGGAAAAGTCGGAAAACTACGAACTCGGCCTGCAGGGCGGTGCTGGCTGGGGTGAATGGCGTCTCAGCGTTTTTGAAAACCAGATCGACGACCTGATTGTTTGGGCCGGCAGTAAGCCGATGCGTCCACAGAACGTCGAGTCCGCACGCATTCGCGGCCTCGAGTCGAGTGTGCGTACGCAGCTAGAGAATTGGGACCTGGCAGCCACCCTGACGCTGCTCGACCCGCAGGACCGCAGCCAGGAAAACCATGGGCATCAGTTGGCGCGTCGAGCCAAGCGCACTTTCAATATCGACGCCGACCGCCGCATCGGCTCGTTTGGCGTCGGTGCCACGTTGTTCGCTGCCAGCCAGCGGTTTAACGACGCCAGCAATACCGAAGATTCACGCCTGCCCGGCTATGCCTTGGTCGATCTGCGTGGCGAGTACCACATCGACAGCGAATGGCGTCTGCAGGCTAAGGTCAGCAACCTCTTCGACCGTGACTACGAAACGGCGCAGACCTACGAACAACCTGGCCGCGCCTTTTACTTGACCCTGCGCTACCAAGCGCTCTGAGGAGATACCCATGCCTATTCTTTCAACCCGTGCTCAGCTGCTGACGGGCATCGCTCTGGCGTTGCTGCTGGCCATGACGCGTGGCAGTCACTTCGCCAGCATCAATCTGCCCAGCGCCTCCTGGGCGGTGTTTTTCCTGGCCGGCGTGCTGTTGCGACCACGCTGGGTTTTTGCTGGCCTGTTTGTGCTGGCCAGTGCCCTGGACTTCTCTATGATGACCAGCGGTACGGTGAGTGACTGGTGCCTGTCGCCCGCTTACTGGATGCTGGTGCCGGCTTACGCCAGCCTGTGGCTGGGCGGGCGACTGTATGCCGGCTGGCATCGTGACACCTTGCAGAGCCTGTTGCTGTTGGCGGCTGTTGTCGCGGTCAGCGCTTTTGTCTGCTACCTGATTTCCGGCGGTGGTTTCTACTTCTTCTCCGGCCGTTATCCTGAGCCGACCCTAGCGGCCTGGCTGCCGCGTATCGCCGAATACTACCCGCGCTTTTTGTCCAACATGACGTTTTATGTCGGGGTGGGCAGTGCGCTTTATATTGCTTCGTTGGCGCTGTTTGGCCAGCGCCTTAGCCTGGGAGCCAAGTGATGACTGAGTCTATCGAACGTGACGAGCGGCACCGTGCACGGATGCAACGCAAGAAAGCCCTGATCGATGAAAAAATCGCTCAGTCCCAGGATGAGTACGGCTTGCTGCTGGTGCACAGCGGCAATGGCAAGGGTAAGAGCAGCAGCGCCTTTGGCATGGTCGCGCGCGCGCTGGGCCACGGGATCAAAGTGGGTGTGGTGCAATTTATCAAGAGCGCAGCCAGCACCGGTGAGGAAGCCTTCTTCCGGCGTTTTCCCGATGAAGTCAGCTACCACGTGATGGGCGAAGGCTTTACCTGGGAAACCCAGGACCGCCAGCGCGACATCGACAAGGCCCGCGAGGCCTGGGCGGTGGCGGTGCAACTGCTTAACGATCCGGGCATTGGCCTAGTAGTGCTCGATGAGCTGAATATCGCGCTGAAATACGGCTACCTGGAACTGGAAGCGGTGCTGGCCGATATCGAAGCCCGGCCGCTGTTACAGCATGTGGTGGTGACCGGTCGCGGCGCGTTGCCGGGGATGATCGAGGCAGCAGACACCGTGACCGAAATGAGCTTGGTCAAGCATGCCTTCAAAGCCGGAGTCAAAGCGCAGAAGGGAGTCGAGTTTTAATGAGCGACTGCGCTGCACGTGCCTGCCCCGCACTGTTGATTGCCGCGCCGGCTTCCGGCCAGGGTAAAACTACTGTGACAGCGGCGTTGGCGCGTTTGCATACGCGCCAGGGCAAGCGTGTGCGGGTGTTCAAGTGCGGCCCGGACTTTCTCGACCCGATGATTCTGGCCCGCGCCAGCGGTGCACCGGTGTATCAGCTCGATCTGTGGATGGTCGGTGCCGCCGAAAGTCGCCGCCTGCTCTGGGAAGCGGCTGGCGAAGCCGATCTGATTCTGATCGAAGGGGTGATGGGGCTGTTTGATGGCAATCCATCGGCGGCCGACCTGGCGCGACATTTCGGCGTACCGGTGCTGGCGGTGATTGACGGCTCGGCAATGGCCCAGACCTTTGGCGCCATGGCTCACGGCCTGGCGACCTTCGAACCGGATCTGCCGTTTTCCGGGGTGCTGGGTAACCGGGTTGGCAGCGTGCGCCATGGCGAGATTTTGCGCGATGCCTTGCCGGCCTCGATCCGCTGGTACGGTGCACTGCCGCGTAGCGCCGAAGTGGGCTTGCCGAGCCGCCATTTGGGTTTGGTCCAGGCCGCTGAATTGGCTGATCTGGATGCACGCCTGGATGCCGCCGCCGATGCCTTGGCTGCCAGCGCCGATACGGCGCTGCCACCGCCCGTCAGCTTCGCCGCACCTGAGCAGGCAAGGCCTGCGGCATTGCTCAGCGGGGTGCGTATTGGCGTCGCACGTGATAGCGGCTTTGCCTTTCTCTATCAGGCCAACCTGGATTTGCTGCGTGAGCTGGGTGCTGAACTTAAGTTCTTCTCGCCGCTGAACGATGCGCAGTTGCCCGACGTCGACAGCCTTTATCTGCCTGGCGGCTACCCGGAGCTGCATTTGGCACAGCTGGAGGGCAACCAGGCGATGGCTGAGTCGATTCGCGCGCACCATGCGGCGGGTAAGCCGATTCACGCCGAGTGCGGCGGCATGCTTTACCTGCTCGACAAACTGACTGACAAACAGGGCGCGAGCGGGCAGATGCTCGGCTTGCTAAGCGGCGAGGCGACGTTGCAACCACGCATGACCGCCATGGCCTTGCAGCAAGCCGAACTGCCGGAAGGCCTGTTGCGCGGTCACAGTTTCCACTACTCAGCCCTGAGCAGTGAACTGCAACCGCTGACCCGTGGCGAGTGCCCGAACTATAAACGCACCGCCGAGGCGGTCTATCGTCAGGGTCGGCTGACGGCGTCGTATATCCACTTTTATCTGCCGTCCGACCCGGCTGCAGCGGCAGCATTATTCAGCCCCGGAGCGCCAGCATGAGTGAGCACGCCTTCAGCCCTGAGGAGCGCGCAGCGGTCTACCGCGCCATTGCCGAGCGCCGTGATATGCGTCATTTCAGCGGCGGCGAAGTGGCTCCTGAGCTGCTCGCGCGTTTGCTTGAGGCCGCGCACCAAGCGCCCAGCGTTGGTTTAATGCAGCCCTGGCGGTTTATCCGCATCACCCAGCCGGCGTTACGTGAATCGATTCACGGCCTGGTGGAAGAGGAGCGGGTGCGCACGGCCGAGGCGCTGGGCGAGCGCAGCGATGCGTTTATGCGGCTTAAGGTCGAGGGTATTCGCGACTGCGCCGAGCTGCTGGTGGTGGCGCTGATGGACGGCCGCGAGGCTCACGTATTTGGTCGGCGCACCTTGCCGGAAATGGATCAGGCCTCCTTGGCCTGCGCGATTCAGAACCTATGGCTGGCTGCGCGCGCTGAAGGTTTAGGCATGGGCTGGGTCTCGCTATTCGAACCCCAGGCACTGGCCGATCTACTAGGCATGCCAGCGGGCAGTAAGCCGCTGGCGGTGTTGTGCCTGGGCCCGGTGCACGCCTTCTATGACGCGCCGATGCTGGTTCAGGAGGGGTGGGCAAAGCCGCGCCCGCTGAGTGAGCTGCTGTTTGAAAATCACTGGGGCACGCCATGAGTGTGGTGCTTAGCACCTGCGCAGGGGTCGCCCTGGACGCGGTTTTTGGCGAGTCCAAGGGCTGGCACCCGCTGGTGGCGTTCGGGCAGTTGGCTGAGCGCATTGAGCAGCGCTTCAACCCGGCAGGCGGCGGTTGGCGCAGCCATGGGGTTAGCGCCTGGTGCCTGGCGGTGTTGCCGCTAACCCTGCTGACCTGGCTGCTGAGCCAGATCAGCGGGCTGGGTTGGGCACTGGAAATTCTTGCGCTGTATGCCGCGCTGGGCCTGAAAAGCCTGGGTGAACATGCCAGACCGGTGGCGCAGGCTCTGCGTTTGGGGGACCTGGCTCTGGCGCGCGAGCGTGTCGGTTATATGGTCAGCCGTAATACCGCCGCGCTGGATACCACGGGGGTGGCCCGCGCGGGTACCGAATCGGTGCTGGAAAATGGTAGCGACGCGGTATTCGCCGCACTGTTCTGGTTTGTGGTTGCCGGCGCGCCGGGCGTGGTGCTGTATCGCCTGAGCAATACCCTGGATGCCATGTGGGGCTATCGCAACGAGCGCTTCGAGCGTTTCGGCTGGGCCGCAGCGAAGATTGACGACGTGCTCAACTACCTTCCGGCGAGGCTGGTCGCGTTGACCTATGCATTGCTCGGGCGAACCGCGTTGGCGCTGCGCTGCTGGCGCACCCAAGCGCCGCAGTGGGACAGCCCGAATGCCGGCCCGGTGATGGCGGCTGGGGCAGGGGCACTGGGCGTTAGCCTGGGTGGCGCAGCGGAATATCACGGCGAACTGCATGTGCGCCCTGATCTGGGCGCAGGGCCTGCACCCAAAGCGCGTGATATCGAACGCGCCCTTAACCTGGTCAATGGCGGTGTGTTGCTATGGCTGGCGCTGCTGCTGTTGTGGGGGGCTGTTTATGCTTGAGCATGGTGGCCGCTTGCGTGAGGCCTCGCAGCGCTATGGCATTGCTCTGGCGGATTGGCTGGACCTGTCCACCGGTATCGCGCCCTATGCTTGGCCGCTGCCGATGATTCCTGCCAGCGCCTGGGCGCGCCTGCCCGAGCCGCAGGATGATCTGGAAATCGCTGCTCGTGATTACTACGGGGTGAGCAACCTGCTGCCGGTGGCGGGTTCCCAGGCCGCGATTCAGGCGTTGCCGCGGCTGCTGCGCAATGCCACGGTCGGCATCGTTTCGCCGGCCTACGCCGAGCACGCTGCGGCCTGGCAGCGTGAGGGGCATCAGCTGCTAGAAATCAGCGAGGGCGCTATCGAGGGTGCGCTGGCACGTCTGGATGTGCTGTTGTTGGTCAATCCGAATAACCCCACGGGGCGTCGTTTCGAGCCTCAGCAGCTGCTGGACTGGCACGCCCGCCTGGCCGAGCGCGGCGGCTGGCTGGTGGTGGATGAGGCGTTTATTGATTGCACGCCCGAGTTCAGCTTGGCGACCTTTAGCCAGCGCCCGGGGCTGATCGTGCTGCGCTCATTCGGCAAGTTTTTTGGCCTGGCCGGAATTCGCCTGGGCTTTGTGCTGGCCCAGCCAAGCGTATTGCTGCAGTTGGCTGAACTGCTCGGGCCTTGGACGATCAGTGGGCCGAGTCGGGTAGTAGCGACTGCGCTGCTGCAAGATCAAGCCGCGCAGCGCCAGCAGCGGGAGCGTTTGCTCGCCGATGGCCAGCGGCTAGCCACACTGCTGAGCGCCCAAGGGCTGTCACCCAGCGGCGGCTGCGCGTTGTTCCAGTTTTGTTGTACGCCGCAGGCGGCCGAGTGGCATGGGTTTCTCGCCGCCCGCGGCATTCTCACGCGGCTGTTTAGCACGCCGCTCAGCCTGCGCTTTGGCTTGCCGCCTGATGAAGCCGGTTGGCAGCGTCTGCAGCAGGCACTTGCCGTCTTTAGCGGAGAACGCACATGACGACTTTGATGGTGCAGGGCACCACCTCCGATGCGGGCAAGAGCACTCTAGTGACCGCACTGTGCCGCTGGCTTAAACGCCAGGGCGTGGCGGTGGTGCCGTTTAAACCACAGAACATGGCGCTGAACAGTGCAGTGACCGCTGACGGTGGCGAAATCGGCCGCGCCCAAGCCGTGCAGGCCCAAGCCGCTGGTTTGGCGCCGCATACCGATATGAACCCGGTGCTGCTCAAGCCCAATAGTGACATCGGTGCGCAGGTGATTATTCACGGTCGCGCCCTGAGCAGCATGGATGCCGTGGCCTATCACGATTACAAAAAAGTGGCGATGCAGGCGGTGTTGCAGTCGCACCAACGTTTGAGCGCGGCCTATCCAGTGGTGATGGTGGAGGGCGCCGGTTCGCCGGCCGAGATCAACCTGCGCGCCGGCGATATTGCCAATATGGGCTTTGCCGAAGCGGTGGATTGCCCGGTGATTCTGATTGCCGATATCGACAAGGGCGGCGTATTTGCCCACCTGGTTGGCACCCTGGCGTTACTCTCGGAGAGCGAGCAGGCGCGGGTGCAGGGCTTCGTGATTAACCGCTTTCGCGGCGATATCGCGCTGTTACAACCGGGCCTGGACTGGCTGGAGCAGCGCACCGGCAAGCCGGTACTTGGGGTATTGCCCTACCTGATGGATTTCCATCTGGAAGCTGAGGACGCCATCGATATTCGCCAGAGCGCCAAGGCGGCCGAGGTGCTGAAAGTGGTGATCCCGGTGTTGCCGCGCATCAGTAACCACACCGATTTCGACCCGTTGCGCCTGCATCCTCAGGTTGAGCTGACCTTTGTCGGTCCCGGCCAGGTGATTCCCTCCGCCGATCTGATCATCCTTCCCGGCTCGAAAAGCGTGCGCGCCGACCTGGCATTCCTGCGTGAGCAGGGCTGGCCGGCGGCGATCAACAAACACCTGCGCTATGGCGGCAAGGTGCTCGGCATTTGTGGCGGCTTGCAGATGCTCGGTATGCAGATCGACGATCCGCAAGGGCTGGAAGGTGCCGCAGGATCCAGCGCAGGGCTGGGCTTGCTGGATTTCAGCACGGTACTGGAAGCCGAAAAACAGCTGCGCAATGTGCACGGCCAGCTGTGCCTGGAGGATGCCCCGGTAAGTGGCTATGAAATTCATGCGGGCGTCAGCACCGGTGCCGGCCTGAATGCGGCCGTGCGCCTGGATGATGGCCGCAGTGACGGCGGCATGAGCGCCGATGGCCAGGTGCTGGGCACCTATCTACATGGGTTGTTTGAACGCACTGAAGCGTGCAGCGCGCTGTTGCGTTGGGCTGGGTTACGCGAGGTGCAACACGTGGACTACCACGCCTTGCGCGAGCGTGATATCGAGCGTTTGGCCGATCTGGTTGATGCGCATCTGGATGTCGAGCGGCTGCGAACACTATGTGGCCTATGACGCGCGTTGGTGAAAGAGGTTTGCGTGGGAGGGGCTTTAGCCGCGAGGGTTTAGCTCGGTGTGTTTCGCGGCTAAAGCGGATCGCCGCCCGGCCCCTCCGACAAGTCCTGCGCCACCTACAGAATTAAAGGGTAATCGACATGCTTGAACTGATTTTGGGCGGTGCCCGCTCTGGCAAGAGTCGCCTGGCCGAGAAGCTGGCACGCGAGTCTGGTCTTGGGGTGATCTATATCGCCACCAGTCAGGCGCTGGATGGTGAAATGAATGCGCGTATCGAACATCATCGCGAGCGTCGCCCGGCCGCCTGGGGATTGGTGGAAGAGCCGCTGAACCTGGCGCGGGTGCTGTGTGAACAGGCGGGGGCAGATAAATGCTTACTGGTCGATTGCCTGACCCTGTGGCTGACCAATCTATTAATGCTGGACGACCCCGCGCGCCTGTATGTCGAGCGCGATGCGCTGCTTGAGTGTCTGGTCGGCCTGCCAGGGCGGGTTATTTTCGTCAGTAATGAAACAGGCTTGGGGGTCGTGCCACTGGGTGAGCTGACCCGCCGCTATGTCGACGAGGCGGGATGGCTGCACCAGGCCCTGGCCGAGCGTTGCGAGCGGGTGGTGTTTAGCGTGGCGGGTTTGCCGATGGTTTTGAAAGGACAAGCACTATGAGTGAGCAATGGTGGCTACAAGGGTGTCAGGCCCTGGATATGACTGCGCGCAGCCAGGCGCAAGCGCGCCAGCAGCAACTGACCAAGCCGGCGGGCTCGCTCGGACAGCTGGAACAATTGGCCATTGCCCTGGCCGCTATGCAGGGCAGCCAGCGGCCGCAAGTTGAGCAGTTATCGATCAGTATTTTTGCCGGCGATCACGGCGTGGTGGCCGAAGGTGTGTCGGCCTATCCCCAGGCCGTTACCGGGCAGATGCTGCATAACTTCGTCAATGGTGGCGCGGCGATCAGCGTATTAGCCAAGCAGCTGGGCGCGACGCTGGAGGTGCTCGACCTTGGCCTCGCCGTGCCACTGCAGCCGCTGCCAGGCGTACGCCATTTGCCGATTGGCCCAGGTACCGAGAATTTCGCGCGCGGCTCGGCAATGACCGCTGACCAGTTACGCCTTGCCTTGGATGTTGGGCGGTCCAGCGTGCGGCAGGCTAAAGACGCGGGCAGCCAGCTGTTTATCGGCGGCGAGATGGGCATCGGCAATACCACCTCAGCCACGGCGATGGCCAGTGTGCTGCTGGAGTGCTCAGCGTTGAAGCTGGCCGGCCCGGGTACCGGCCTCGACAGCGCAGGTGTAGTGCGCAAAGCCGAGGTGATCGAAAGTGCACTGGCGTTGCATCGACCCTCGCTTAGTGAGCCTTTCGAGATCCTGCAACGCCTCGGTGGGTTTGAGATTGCGGCCCTCACGGGAGCCTATATCGCCTGTGCGCAGCAGGGCATCACTGCGCTGGTAGACGGTTTCATCTGCAGCGTCGCAGCCTTGTTGGCCGTGCGCCTGAATCCGGCTTGCCGTGATTGGCTGCTGTTTGCCCACAGCGGCGCCGAGCCCGGCCACCAGCGGGTGCTGCAAGCGCTACAAGCTGAGCCTTTACTCGGTCTTGGCCTGCGCCTGGGTGAGGGCAGTGGCGCGGCCCTGGCTGTGCCGCTGCTGCGATTGGCCTGCAGCCTGCACAACGATATGGCTACTTTTGCCGAGGCGGCCGTGGCCGATCGGCCGCTATGACGGTGTATCTGGAGTTATTGCGGCACGGTGAAACCGAACTGGGTGGCGGCCTGCGTGGCAGCCTGGACGATGCGCTGACCGCTACCGGATGGGCGCAACTGCGCACGGCCGTCGCCGACGGCAGCCGCTGGGACCGACTGATCAGCTCGCCCTTGCAGCGTTGTGCGCGGTTTGCCGAAGAACTGGCCGCGCAACAGGGTGTGCCGTTGAGCCTGGAGCCTGACCTGCAAGAGCTGCATTTTGGCGCCTGGGAAGGCTGCAGCACGGCCGATTTGATGCAAACCAGCGCCGATGAGTTAGGTCGCTTCTGGAACGATCCCTATGCCTTCACCCCGCCTGAGGGGGAGCCACTGCTGGTATTTGAAGCACGCGTACTGAGCGCGTTGCAGCGCTTGCAGGTACGTCATGCTGGCGAGCGGTTATTGCTGGTTACCCATGGTGGCGTAATGCGCCTGTTGCTGGCGCGGGCGCGGGGTTTGCCGCGCAAAGATCTGTTGCAGGTCGTGGTGGGCCACGCTGAGCGTTTTCAACTGAGCTTGGATGAGCAGGGCGAACTGCGGGAGTTGGCATGACGCCCTGGTGGATCGCCCTGCAGTTTCTCACGCGCTTGCCAGTGACGTTGGCCGGTATGCCGACAGCCGAGCAGAGTGGCCGATCGCTGCTGTTCTATCCGCTGGTGGGGCTGTTGATCGGCCTGCTGCTGCTCGCTGCTCAACACTTGCTGGCTGATACCAGTGTGTTGCTGCAGGCGGCGCTCTTGCTGGCGTTGTGGGTCGGCATCAGCGGTGGGCTGCATCTGGATGGCCTGGCTGACAGCGCCGATGCCTGGGTCGGCGGCTTTGGCGATAAAGAGCGCACCCTGAGCATTATGAAAGACCCGCGCAGCGGACCGATTGCCGTGGTGGTTCTGGTGCTGCTGCTCTTGCTCAAGTTTGCCGCGCTGGTGGCCTTGCTGGAGCACGACAACGGGTTACTGGTGCTGTTGGTGCCGTGGCTGGCACGTGCGCTGTTGCCGCTGCTGTTTCTCACAACGCCCTATGTACGGGCGGGTGGATTGGGCCAAGCGTTGGCTGAACATCTGCCGCGTCAGCAACTGCCCTGGGTATTGGCTGCTCATGGTCTGGGCATGTTGCTGCTGGGCTGGCCTGCGGTGCTCGCCTTGCTGATGGCCGGATTGGTTTTCCTCTGGCTACGCAGCGTGATGCTCAAGCGTCTGGGCGGCACGACCGGGGATACCGCTGGAGCGCTGCTAGAGCTGGCCGAATGCGCGGTGCTGGTGGCCTTGGCTTTTTAAGCCCTAGGGCATTGTGGCTGAGCAGCGGCGGTCATTTAAACTGCTCGCGATTAGCCGATAGTCGGCTTGCTAGGTGTTTAGCCGAGGCTCAATCTAGCGGGTCGTGATCAATCAGCGGTCATCACAAGGGACAGGTTATGAAGACAATCGGGCGCGGCAGTTTCTGGATTCTGCTGGGCGCATCACTGATCCTGGCCCTGTCACTGGGTATTCGTCATGGCTTTGGTCTGTTCTTGCCGCCGATGAGTGCCGAGTTCGGTTGGGGGCGCGAGGTATTCGCCTTCGCCATCGCCTTGCAGAACCTCATCTGGGGGCTGACCCAGCCGTTTACCGGTGCCTTGGCCGACCGTTTCGGCGCCCGCAGTACGGTGATTGTGGGCGGGATTCTGTATGCCATTGGCTTGGGTTTTATGGGCCTTGCCGACTCCGCGGTGAGCCTGTCGCTGAGTGCTGGTGTGCTGATTGGTATCGGTTTGTCTGGCACCTCGTTCTCGGTGATTCTCGGCGCGGTAGGCCGCGCGGTACCGATGGAAAAACGCAGCATGGCCATGGGGCTGGCCGCAGCAGCCGGCTCGTTCGGCCAGTTTGCCATGCTCCCCGGCACCCTGGGCCTAATCAGCTGGTTGGGCTGGTCGGTCGCGCTGATGGTGTTGGGGCTGCTGGTTGCGTTGATCATTCCGTTGGCCGCCATGCTCAAAGACACCCCGTTAGCGTCTACCGGGCCGGAGCAGACTTTAGGCGAAGCGCTGCGCGAGGCGTGCGCGCACTCGGGCTTCTGGCTGTTGGCGTTGGGCTTTTTTGTCTGCGGATTTCAGGTGGTGTTTATTGGCGTGCACCTGCCGGCCTATCTGGTCGATCAGCATCTGCCGGCGCTGGTGGGCACCACGGTGCTGGCCTTGGTGGGCTTGTTCAATATTTTTGGTACCTATATTGCCGGCCTGCTGGGTGGGCGGATGTCCAAGCCGCGTTTGCTTAGCGCCTTGTACCTGGCCCGCGCCATCGTGATTTTGGCTTTTATCCTGACGCCGCTAAGCGTATGGAGTGCCTACGCCTTCGGGGTGGCCATGGGGCTGCTATGGCTTTCAACGGTGCCGTTGACCAATGGCACCGTGGCCACCCTGTTTGGGGTACGTAACCTTTCGATGCTCGGCGGTATCGTGTTCCTGTTCCATCAGCTGGGGGCATTTCTCGGTGGCTGGATGGGCGGCTATCTGTATGACCATACGGGCAGCTATGATCTGGTTTGGCAGATTGCGATACTGCTCAGCCTGCTGGCCGCTGCACTGAATTGGCCAGTACGTGAGCAACCGGTGGCACGCTTGCAACAACAGGAGGCGAAGGTATGAACACAGACTATGGCTTGAATACTGCGCTGGTAATGGGCGGCATGTTGCTCCTAGGCCTGGCCTGGTGGGGCTGGTTGCAAAGTGGCCTGGCGTTTTTGCAGCTCGGTCTTGGGGTTTGCTAAGACGCGTTTGGCGTGTGTCTATTCAATCAAGGTGATCCTGATGCGGCGTTATTCCCTGGTTATTTTGCTCATGTTAGGCACGTGGATGGGCGCAGCGCAGGCGGCTGAATGTCCGGCTTTATTACAGGGCGATCTGCAGAAATTGCGCAGCCAGGAGCGCATAGACCTTTGTGCCACCTTCGCTGGCAAGCCGCTTTTGGTGGTCAATACCGCCAGTTTCTGTGGCTTTACGCCACAGTTTAAAGGCCTTGAAGCGCTGTATCAGCGCTACAAAGCGCAAGGCTTGCAGGTGCTCGGTGTGCCCTCCGATGATTTTCGCCAAGAGGCCGACAGCAGCGAAGAGACGGCCAAGGTCTGCTACGTCAATTACGGTGTGACGTTCCCGATGAGCGAAACCCAGCCTGTTACCGGCAGTGCTGCGGTGCCGCTGTTCAAAGAACTGGCCGCACAAAGCCAGGCTCCACGCTGGAATTTCTCCAAATATGTTGTGGATGCTCAGGGCAAGGTTGTCGCCAGCTTCCCCAGCAGTACCACGCCGGATGATCCGGCGCTGCTGGCCGCTGTCGAGAAGGCGATTGCCTCGCAGCGCTGACTTGCCGCCTATCTGATCTTGCCCGGCCCGGCTTTTAGCCGGGCCGGGCCGCGAAGCAATCAGCTCATCCCGGTAAGCCCGCCTTTATTGCTCCAATCACAGTGCTCATGAGCGCGTCAGTTGTGAGTCGCTCAGCTGATGTTCCTCTCCCGCGTAGTAAGCGCGTACGCGCGGATCCATTACCGTGCGCCACAGCGGCGGGAATAGCGCCAGAACGATCATCCCGGCATAGCCATTAGGCAGTTGCGGGCTGTCTGCGAAGTGGCGCAATACCTGATAGCGACGTTTGGCATAGGCGTGATGATCGGAGTGGCGCTGTAGATGGAAGAGAAACAGATTGGTCAGCAGGAAATTACTGTTCCATGAATGCGTTGGGTTGGTGCGCTCATAACGGCCATTATCCAGCTTACGTCGGTGCAGGCCGTAATGCTCCACGTAGTTGACGATTTCCAGCAGGGTAAAGGCGATCAGCGATTGCGCGATGAAGAACAACGCGCCGAGCCAGCCGAGTGCCAGGGTGAAACCCAGCAGAAACAACGCGCTCAGTGCATACCAGCCAATCAATTCATTACGCCAATGCAGGGCGGGCAAACCTTTGCGTTTCAAGCGTTCTGCCTCAAGTTTCCAGGCATTCAAAAAATTGTGCAGATAGGCGCGCGGTAAAAACGCGTAGAGGCTTTGGCCATAGCGTGAAGAACTGGCATCTTCCGGGGTGGAAACATGCACGTGATGGCCGCGCACATGCTCGATCTTGAAGCCGCCGTAGCAGACGGCTGCCAGCAACAGGCCGCCAGCGTTCTGCTCCGGTGGCGGGTCCTTGTGAATCAACTCATGGGCCACGGTGATGCCAATTGAGCCAGTGACCGTGCCGACCGACAGCACCCAGCCCAGTTGGCCGATCCAGTTCCATGTCTCATTGTTAACGAACACCCAGCCCGCCCAGGCAAGCATGCCGAGTAGGGCAGGTACCGCGGCCAGGTTCAGCAGGCGGTAGTAACCCTGCTGTTCCATATGCGGTACTTGTACCGCTTCATCGGGATTGGCCGAGTCGCGCCCAATAATAAAATCCAGCACTGGAATAACCCCGAATACCACCAGTACCACCAGCCATGGCCAGGCGTTGCTGTACTCGCCGCGCAATGACGCGTGATAACTCATGGGGATGCCCAATACAGGGATCAACCAGAACCAATAGCCGATACTTTTTATCGTGAGCATCCAGTTGGAGGGCAGGCGTTCGAACATGGTGGTTACCTATTTTTATTGTGGATTACTTTCATTGTTCGATTGTAGGACAATTAATTGATATGGCTATTTTATCAGCCCACTTTTTTGCGCTGAAAGCGCTATTCAGGCAGCCTTTGCCCGGTAACGCCCTGTGTTACACTCGTGCCCTGCGTTGCAACGCCTAAGCCAAGCCTGGCGAGGGCTCAAGCCGCTTTATGTCACCTTCGTTTGCCCCTGATTAGGCCAGATAGAGCCTAAGGATCATCATGACGTTCAAGGCACCGGATAGCCTCGCTGAGCAGATTGCCCATCACCTTGCGGAGCGCATCATTCGTGGTGAGCTAAAGGCACGTGAGCGGATTCAGGAACAGAAAGTCACCCAGGCGCTAAACGTCAGCCGGGGATCGGTGCGTGAAGCGCTGCTGATTCTTGAGCGTCGTCACCTGATCGTGATCCCGCCGCGCCGTGGTGCCCAGGTTGCTGAGCTGACCCCGCACAATGTTAAAAGCCTGTATGCCTTGGTAATGGAGTTGTACATCCTGCTGGGCAAGGCTGTGGCGGATAGCTGGCAGGTAGAAGCGGACCTTGCGCCTTTCTTGGTGATTCAGCAGCGCTTGCAGGACAGCTTGCAGCGCGAGGACATCCACGGCTTTGTCGAAAGCAGCTTCGACATCATGCGTGCCGCGTTCCCGTTCTCCAATAACCCTTATCTGCAGGAAACCGTGGAGAACCTGCTACCCGCTATCAGCCGCACCTACCACCTGGCGCTGGAGCGGCGCAAAGGTGAAATGGCTCAGTTCCTCAATACCTTTGCGGCCCTGTTGCAGGCGATTATTGCCCGTGATCACCAGGCCATTCGCGAAGTCTTGCTGGGTTATGGTGAGCACAATTGCCAGCTGGTGCTGGCTGCACTGGCCGAGGCCTAAGGGAAGCGCTTCATGCGGCTCAAGTGCATCAAGCTCGCGGGGTTTAAATCCTTCGTTGATCCAACCACGGTGACTTTTCCCAGCAATATGGCAGCGGTGGTGGGGCCCAATGGTTGTGGCAAATCTAACATTATCGACGCCGTACGTTGGGTGATGGGCGAAAGCTCGGCGAAGAACCTGCGTGGCGAGTCGATGACCGACGTCATCTTCAATGGCTCGAATACCCGTAAGCCCGTGACCCAGGCCTCCATCGAGCTGGTCTTCGATAACTCGGATGGCACCTTGACGGGCGAATACGCTGGCTATAACGAAATTTCCATCCGTCGTCGGGTGACCCGCGACAGCCAGAACACCTATTTCCTCAACGGCACCAAGTGCCGTCGTCGCGACATTACCGACATCTTCCTCGGTACCGGCCTGGGCCCGCGCAGCTACTCGATTATCGAGCAGGGCATGATCAGTAAGCTGATCGAAGCCAAGCCGGAAGACCTACGCAACTTTATTGAAGAAGCCGCCGGCATCTCCAAGTACAAGGAGCGCCGCCGCGAGACCGAGAACCGCATCCGCCGCACCCATGAAAACCTGGCGCGCCTGACCGACCTGCGTGAAGAACTGGAGCGTCAGCTCGATCGTCTGCACCGCCAGGCCCAGTCAGCCGAGAAGTACCAGGAATACAAGGCCGAAGAGCGTCAGCTCAAAGCCCAGCTCACGGCGCTGCGCTGGCAGGCTCTGAATGAGCAGGTCGGTAGCCGTGAGGCGGTAATCAGCAATCAGGAAATCAGCTTCGAAGCGCTAGTGGCCGAGCAGCGCAACGCCGACGCCAGCATTGAACGCCTGCGCGATGGCCATCACGAGCTGAGCGAGCGATTTAACCTGGTACAGGGGCGTTTTTATTCGATCGGCGGCGATATCGCGCGCATTGAGCAGAGCATCCAGCACGGCCAGCAACGGTTGCGCCAGTTGCAGGACGACCTCAACGAAGCCGAGCGTTCGCGCCTAGAAACTGAGTCGCATCTGGGTCATGACCGCACTTTGCTGGCAACGCTCGCCGAAGAGCTGGAAATGCTGCTGCCCGAGCAGGAACTGAGCACCGCGGCTGCCGAAGAGTCTGCTGCCATGCTGGAAGAGTCCGAAACGGCGATGCACGGCTGGCAGGAACAGTGGGACGGCTTCAACCAGCGCAGCGCCGAACCACGGCGACAAGCCGAGGTGCAGCAATCACGCATCGCCCAGTTAGAGCAGAGCCTGGAGCGCCTGGCTGAGCGTCAGCGGCGTCTCAGCGATGAGCTTCAGCAACTGGCGGCCGACCCGGAAGATGCGGCGATTATCGAACTGGGCGAGCAGATCGCCGCCGGCGAAATCAGCCTGGAAGACCTGCAGCTGGAAGAAGAGCAGCAGGCCGAGCGTCTTCAGCAGCTGCGCAATGATTTGCAGCACAGCGGCCAGGCTCAGCAGCAAGCGCAAGGTGAGCTTCAGCGCCTGAATGGTCGCCTTGCTTCGTTGGAAGCACTGCAGCAAGCCGCGCTGGATCCCGGTAAAGGCACCAGCGAATGGCTGCGCGAACAGCAGCTGAGCGAGCGCCCGCGCCTGGCTGAGGGCTTGCGGGTTGAGGCCGGCTGGGAACTGGCGGTGGAAACCGTACTGGGTGCCGATCTGCAGGCTGTGCTGCTGGATGACTTTCAGGGCCTGGATTTTTCCGACCTGACCCAAGGCGATTTACGCCTGGCCAGCCCCAGCAAGGGCGGCGCGCGAGTGGCGGGTAGTTTGCTCGATAAGGTTGAAACCAGCCTCGACCTGGCGCCTTGGCTGGGCAAGGTTAAACCCGTGCAGAGCCTGGATGATGCACTGGCAGCGCGCCTGAACTTGGCCGAAGGCGAAAGCCTGATCAGCCGTGACGGTTATTGGGTTGGTCGGCATTTCCTGCGCGTACGTCGCGCCAGTGAAGCGGAAAGCGGCGTGCTGGCCCGTGGCCAGGAGATCGAACGATTAAGCTTGGAACGCGATGAACGTGAAGCCGCGCTGGCCGTGCTGGATGAGCGTTTGTTGCACTTGCGTGAGAGCCAACGCAGCCAGGAAGAACAGCGTGAACAGCAGCGCCGCCAGGCCCAGGACCTGGCTCGTCGCCTCGGTGAGCTTAAGGC
Source organism: Pseudomonas sp. MIL19 (assembly GCF_028680365.1). Lineage (NCBI taxonomy): Bacteria > Pseudomonadati > Pseudomonadota > Gammaproteobacteria > Pseudomonadales > Pseudomonadaceae > Pseudomonas > Pseudomonas sp. MIL19. Next base: position 42,173 of record NZ_JAPPVG010000020.1, read on the forward strand.
CCAACTGTCTGCCGGGCAGGCCAAGGTCGAGCAACTGGTTCTGCGCCGCAGTCGTCTGGACAGCGAATTGCTGGAACTGGCCGAGCAGCGTGCAATCGAACATGAGCAGCTGGGTGAGGCGCGCCTGCATCTGCAGGATGCACTGGATGCCATGGCCACTGATAATGAGCAGCGCGAAAGTCTGCTGGCCAGCCGCGACAGCTTGCGCGAACGCCTCGATCGTGTGCGTCAAGAGGCCCGTCAGCACAAGGACCACGTTCACCAACTGGCCGTGCGCCTGGGTTCGCTGAAAGCCCAGCATGATTCCACCCGTCAGGCCCTGGAGCGTCTAGAGCTGCAGGCCGAGCGTTTGCACGAGAAACGCGAGCAGCTCAACCTGAATCTGGAGGAGGGCGAAGCGCCGCTGGAAGAACTGCGCATGAAGCTGGAAGAACAGCTCGACAAGCGCATGACGGTTGAAGACGAGCTCAAACTGGCACGCCTGGCTCTAGAAGATGCCGACCGTGAACTGCGTGACGCGGAAAAGCGCCGCACCCAGGCCGAGCAGCAGTCGCAGTTGTTGCGTGGTCAGCTGGAGCAGCAGCGTATGGACTGGCAATCGCTGACCGTAAGACGCAAGGCGCTGCAGGATCAGTTGCTGGAAGAAAATTACGACTTGCATGGCGTACTCGCCAGTATGCCGGCAGAGGCCAACGAGAACGCCTGGGAGGATGAGCTGGAGCGGCTCGCTGCGCGAATTCAACGTCTTGGGCCGATTAACTTGGCGGCAATCGATGAATACCAGCAGCAGTCTGAACGCAAACGTTACCTCGATGCGCAAAACGCTGATCTGGTAGAAGCGCTGGAAACGCTGGAAAACGTCATACGCAAGATCGACAAGGAAACCCGTAACCGCTTCAAGGAAACCTTCGACCAGATAAATGGCGGCCTGCAGGCGCTGTTTCCAAAAGTTTTCGGGGGTGGCAATGCCTATCTGGAACTGACGGGCGAAGATTTACTGGATACCGGTGTAACCATCATGGCGCGGCCGCCGGGCAAGAAGAACAGCACCATTCATTTGTTGTCTGGTGGTGAGAAGGCGCTGACTGCATTGGCATTGGTGTTTGCCATCTTCAAGCTCAACCCAGCACCCTTTTGCATGCTCGATGAAGTGGATGCGCCATTGGATGACGCCAACGTAGGGCGTTATGCGCGATTGGTTAAAGAGATGTCAGAAACCGTGCAGTTTATCTATATCACCCATAATAAAATCGCCATGGAAATGGCCGATCAGTTGATGGGCGTGACCATGCATGAGCCGGGTTGTTCGCGTCTGGTGGCGGTCGATGTAGAAGAAGCGCTGGCGCTGGTGGAGTCCTGATGCGCGAGGCGGTGTAAAGTTATCTTTCGTCGTGCTAGCTTAATGCGCATTGTTATTAGGCTTATCTGCGAAAAGCACGGAAAGGCTTGTCAGAACATAGGCTTGGCGTCACGTAAAAGAATTAGCAAAATGGCCCGGGATGGCCTTTTTCATCACATTATTATTAGGGGTTAAGGTATTTCATGGAATTCGGTCTGCGCGAGTGGCTGATTGTCATCGGCATTATTGTGATTGCTGGCATCTTGTTTGATGGCTGGCGGCGAATGCGCGGTGGCAAGGGTAAACTCAAGTTCAAACTTGACCGCAGTTTTGCCAACCTGCCGGATGATGACAGCGACCCTGATCTGCTCAGTCAGCCACGGGTTGTTGATCGCAGCCATGAACCTGGTTTTGACGAAGAAGATTTGCCGTCGCTAAGTGCCCGTGAATTGAACCGTCGCACCGGCGAGCCGCAGCAGGGCGACCTCAACTTGGGCCAGGAAGAGCCTGTGCCGACGCTGCTCAATCCAGTAGATGGCGATGCAGTTAAGCCTTCTGCTCAGGGTAAACAAAACACTAAAGAGCTGCCGCCGGTTGAAGAAGTCTTGGTGATCCATGTGATCGCCCGTGAAGACGATGGCTTCAAAGGCCCGGCGTTGCTACAGAATATTCTCGAAAGTGGCCTGCGTTTTGGTGAGATGGATATTTTCCATCGCCATGAGAGCATGGCTGGTAATGGCGAAGTCTTGTTCTCCATGGCCAATGCGCTTAAGCCCGGCACGTTTGATCTGGATGATATTGAAGGTTTCAGTACCCGTGCGGTGAGCTTCTTCCTCGGTCTACCGGGCCCACGCCACCCTAAGCAGGCATTTGATGTGATGGTAGCGTCCGCACGCAAGCTTGCTCATGAACTCAACGGTGAGTTGAAGGATGATCAACGCAGCGTTATGACGGCGCAAACTATCGAGCACTACCGTCAGCGCATTGTTGAATATGAACGCAAGCTGCTGACCAACAAACGCTGAATTAACCTGTGAAGTAGAAAGAGCAGCCAAGGCTGCTCTTTTCGTTTGAGAGCACACCGCAATGACCGACGCCTCTATTGCCGCCCAGCGCATTCTGCAACTGCGAGCCGAACTGGATGGGCATAACTACCGCTACCACGTACTCGATGAACCGAGTATTCCAGACGCCGAATATGACCGCTTGTTCCATGAGCTTAAAGCCCTGGAGGCTGAGCATCCGGCGCTGGTCACTGCGGATTCGCCGACCCAGCGCGTTGGTAGTTTGGCGCTTTCTGCCTTTGGCGAAATCAAGCATGAAGTACCGATGCTCAGCCTGGGTAATGCTTTTGCTGAAACTGACCTGTTGGACTTCGATCGGCGGGTGCGTGAGGGGCTGGATTTGCCAGCGGGCGATTTGTTTGGCGGCGGTGCCGAGGTCGAGTACAGCTGCGAACCTAAGCTCGACGGCCTGGCCGTCAGCCTGTTGTACCGCGATGGATTGCTGGTGCGCGGCGCAACGCGCGGTGATGGCAGCACGGGTGAGGACATCAGCGTTAATGTGCGCACCATTCGTAATGTGCCCTTAAAGCTGCAGGGCGCAGGCTGGCCAGCGGTTCTTGAAGTGCGTGGCGAAGTCTTTATGTCCAAGGCCGGTTTTGCTGCGCTTAACGCCAGGCAACTGGAACAGGGCGCCAAGACCTTCGCTAATCCGCGTAATGCGGCCGCAGGTAGCTTGCGTCAGTTGGACTCAAAAATCACCGCCAGCCGGCCTTTGGAGTTCTGTTGCTATGGCATCGGCCAGGTACAAGGTGAGTTGCCGCAGACGCATATCGGCATTCTGGAGGCCCTGAAACAATGGGGCATGCCGATCAGCCGTGAATTGAAGCTGGCCAAAGGCGCAGAGGAATGCCTGGCGTATTACCGCGATATCGGTGAACGGCGTGATGCATTGGCGTATGAGATTGACGGGGTGGTGTTCAAGGTCAATAGCCTGGCTTATCAGCGTGAGTTGGGCTTTCGTGCTCGCGAGCCGCGCTGGGCAATCGCCCATAAGTTTCCGGCGCTGGAAGAGCTGACTGAGCTGCTGGATGTAGAGTTTCAGGTCGGCCGCACCGGCGCAGTCACCCCAGTGGCGCGCTTGAAACCGGTGAAAGTAGCCGGTGTCACGGTGTCCAATGCCACGCTGCACAATATGGATGAAGTGGCGCGTCTGGGGGTGATGATCGGCGATACGGTCATCATCCGCCGCGCTGGTGATGTGATCCCGCAGGTGGTACAGGTGGTGCTTGAGCGGCGCCCAGACAACGCCAAACCCGTGCAAATTCCTGAAAGCTGCCCGGTATGCGGTTCTCACGTTGAGCGCACCCAGTTGGTTAAACGTAGCAAGGGTAAGGAAACCTTTAGCGAGGGCTCGGTGTACCGCTGCGTCGGTCGCCTGGCCTGTGCTGCGCAGCTCAAGCAGGCGATCATCCACTTTGTTTCGCGTCGTGCCATGGATATTGAAGGCCTAGGCGACAAGACCATCGAGCAATTGGTGGATGAGCAACTGATTGCCTCGCCGGCCGATCTGTACAAGCTGAAATACGAGCAGATCATCACCCTGGAAGGCTTTGCTGAGGTTTCCAGCAATAAGCTGCTGCAGGCCGTTGCCGACAGCAAGCAGCCGAGTCTGGCGCGCTTTATCTATGCCCTGGGGATTCCTGACGTGGGTGAGGAAACCGCCAAGGTGCTGGCCCGTGCGCTGGCCTCGCTGGAGCGTGTCCAGCAAGCCTTGCCCGAGGTGCTGACCTACCTGCCGGATATCGGCCTGGAGGTGGCACATGAGATTCATAGCTTCTTTGCCGACAGCCATAACCAGCAGGTGATTGCAGACTTACTTAGCCGTGATGAGTGCGGCCTGCAGCTGCAGGAGCAGGGCGAGCTGAGTGCCGAGTTCAGCGCCAGCGTCACTTTGGCGGCGATGCTCGACAAGTTGAATATCCCGTCAGTGGGGCCTGGCGGTGCGCAAAAACTGGCAGACAAGTTCGCCAGCCTGGAGGCTATCTTGGCGGCTGATTGGCTGGACATGCGCCAGACCTTACCCGAGAAACAAGCCAAGGCCGTGCGTGAGTTTTTTGATCACGCAGCCAATGCCGAACGCGCGCGCGCCATTGAGGCTCAGCTAAAAGCCTTTGGCATGCACTGGCACAGTGAGAAGAAAGTTATCGCTGGCCTACCGCTGGCCGGACAGACCTGGGTGCTGACCGGCAGTTTGGAGGTGATGAGCCGCGATGTCGCCAAGGAAAAGCTGGAGAGCCTAGGGGCCAAGGTGGCGGGTTCTGTGTCGGCTAAGACCAGCTGTGTGGTGGCAGGTCCTGGCGCAGGCTCAAAATTGGCCAAAGCCAGCGAGTTGGGGCTGCGGGTTATGGACGAGGCGCAGTTCTTGTCAGCTTTAGCTGGCTTCGGCCTCTAGGCGCGTTATCCGCTGTGCACTGCCCTCCAGCGTAACGCGTGAGGGCAGTGACTGGTTAGAGTTGGTGCTATGCGCGGTCTAGCCAGTAGAGCGGGCTGGTGTAAGCGCACTAAGCGCTGGGCGATTAGTCGCCGCGGTATTCGCAGCCGCTGGTGCAGGTTTCGTGGATGCGAATACGCGACAGCTCAGGTAGCAGCGGCTTGAGTTGTTGCCAGATCCATTTAGCCAGCACTTCACTGGTGGGGTTTTCCAGGCCAGGAATATCGTTCAGGTAGTTGTGATCGAGTTGCTCATACAGTGGCTTGAAGATCGCCTTGATCTCGGAGAAGTCACGAATCCAGCCGGTATAAGGATCAACCTCACCTTCGATATACACCGCGACCTTGAACGAGTGGCCATGCAGGCGACCGCACTTGTGCCCTTCGGGGACGTGAGGCAGGCGGTGCGCGGCCTCGAACATAAACTCTTTGAACAATTCCACGGTATTTCTCTCAGGTGTGCGCAGTTAACCGCGCGCTTAGCAAGCCGCGAATATTATCAGCTCAGGCGCGGTTAACCGAGTGCCGTGGGAACTGGGTAACGGTTTATGTATGGCCAGGCATCAGTCGATAGATTTTTTCTGCCATTAGGTCGCGCGTATCAGGTGTTCTGCGGAAAAACTGGCGTGGCTTTTGATTGGGGTCAGATTGACGCGTTCTGCCGCTATGTCGGTAGGGCGGGAGCAGCAGCCTGTAAGATGAGTAATTAAGAGGGCGGCCCTCTACTAATAACGAATATGACCTTAAAGTGTGGCTATCCAGGATTGATTAACAGGAGTGAAGATATGCATCCATTTGACGCGGCGCACCCGCCTAAATTGGCATTGCTGCTTGGCTATGCCGGGTTAGTGCCTTTTGTAAGCGGTGCTTTGGGTATTTGGATTACCCCTGAAGGCTGGCGGCCGGTGGTGCTGGCGGCGTTGCTGGATTATGCCGCGGTGATTCTGGCTTTCATGGGGGCGATTCACTGGGGCTTGGCTATGCGTGCAGAGGATACGAACGAGCAGGCGCAAGTGCAGCTGGGGCTTTCAGTGGTGCCGCCCTTGTTGGGTTGGCTGGCGATTACTGGCGGCATGCCAACCAGTTTGGCCTTGCCGTTATGTTTGCTGGCGTTCGGCGGTTTGTACGTTGCGGATTTGCGAGCGGTCAAACTGGGCCTGGCTCCGCAGTGGTACCCCAGTTTGCGCAGGCCTTTGACGATTGTCGTGTGCCTGAGTCTGCTACTGGCCTGGGGCAGTGTGTTGCTGCGTTGAGTTGAGCCAGTGCTCCACCGTCTTTAGAGTCTGTTCACGTCGCTGCGTCCAATTGCCCTGTATGCGCCGCAGCGGTTGCTGATGTCGCTGTAACCAGCCCTCACACTGTTGATAGAACGCCAGCCGCTGAGCCAGCTCCGGCTGGCAGCGCTGGCCATCATCGACCCACGGTGCATCGACTGGGTCGAGCAGCAAATGAAGGTGGTAATCGCGCTCGAGCAAGGCGTGTTCGATCCACGAAGGGCAGTCGCCAAACAGGGCCTGGCTCCAGAGCAGATTACTCAATAAGTGGGTGTCAAGAATCAGCAGCTCGGGGCGCGCAGCTCTGGCCTGGTCTTCCCAGGCCAATTGCCCTTGCGCAATGGTCGTAATGTCGGCGTAACAGGTGTCGCGCTGCTCGCGTTCGATAAAGTGCCGCACATATTCGCCAACCAGTTGCCCACCAAAGTTCGTCTGAATTTCTGCAGCCAGCCAACTTTTACCGCTGGATTCTGGCCCAGTGAGTACCAGCACCTTCATGCGCAAGCCAGGGCGCGGTCACGTCGCCAGGTTAGCCAGCCGTTGAGTGCTAGCAGGGTAAATACCCCATACAGCGCTGCAGTTGGGTAAAGACCCTGCTGCATAAATAGAGCGACAAACAGCAGGTCCAGAGCGATCCACAGGGGCCAGCATTCCACCCGTTTCTGTGCCATCCATACTTGAGCCACCAGGCTAAACGCGCTGAGGGCTGCATCCTGCCAGGGGGCGGCGGCGTCCGTGAACGTGGCCATCAGGTAACCGAGGGTAAGTGAACCGATTGCACCGACCGCCAGGCTCGCCAATATGCCGTTTGGGCTTAGCCGGCTGACCTGCACCCCGTTGTGATTGCTACCGCCTCGTGTCCATAGCCACCAACCGTAACCTTGCAACACGGCATACACACCCTGCAGGAGCATGTTTGAGTAGAGTTTCCCGTCATAGAAAATCCAGGCGTACATCAGCACCATCAACAAGCCTAGCGGCCAGCACCAGCGATTTTGCCGCACGGTCAGCCAAACGGCCCATATGCCAATGGCTGAAGCGATAATTTCCAGAGAGGACACACATCACCGGTTAGCGAGAGGTAACAAGGGACGGCGATTGTAGCGATTGCCGGGCGTGGCGTCTTGGCGGCTAAAAGACGCTTGTCGGCTGGATGGCTAATGGCTACTGCTTTGCCGATATACTCTGCACCCGTTTTTAGGATGATCGATGTGTTCAGGTCCGCTTTGGCTGTTATTGGCACCTTATGTTTATTGGTCTTCAGCCAATTAGTCCTGGCCGCTGCAGAAAACGCACATGTTAAAAGCAAGGCTCCGGCGTCGGTGGTGTTCCTTAACCCGGGGTTTTCTGACGAGCCTTTTTGGGTTAGTTACAGCGCATTTATGCAGGCTGCTGCGGATGATCTGGGCATGCACCTAGAGGTTATTTATGGTGAGCGCGATTCGCAGCGCTTGCTTGAGAGCGCCCGCAGCCTAATGGCCAGAGATAAGCAGCCGGACTACCTAGTGTTCGTCAATGAAATGTATACCGCGCCGCAACTGCTCAGATTATTCGCGGAAAGCCCAATCAAGCTGTTCTCCCTGCACAGCACCTTAACGCTTGAACAACAGCAGATCATTGGCGGCTCGCGTGGTCAGTACCGTAACTGGATAGGCAGCCTGGTGCCTAACGACGAGCAGGCCGGTTACTGGATGGCTAAGGCTTTGATCGGCAAGCTGGAAGGCCAGCCAGCTAGCCTGCTGGCCTTTGCAGGGGTGCGCTTCACGCCATCCGCCACCCTGCGCGAAGATGGCCTGCGCCGCGCTTTACGCGAGCACCCTGAGATCAAACTTCAGCAGGTGTTACAGGGCGAGTGGAAGCGTCAGCGCGCCTACGAACAGGCGCAGCTGGTGCTGGCACGTTATCCAGAAGTACGGCTTGTGTGGTCGGCCAACGACGAAATGGCGTTTGGCGTGATGCAGGCCGCGCGGGAGTTGGGTAAGCAACCGGGCAAGGATATTTACCTGGCAGCGCTGAACAATTCGGATGAAGTGCTGCAGGCGCGTATAGACGGCACTCTCAGTGTATTGGCTAGCGGGCATTTCACCCTTGGCGGCTGGGCCATGGTGATGCTGCATGATTACCATAAGGGGCTAGATTTTGCTGCGCGCGGGGGTAAGGATCGGGTCGATCCGCTGTTCAGTCTTCTGGATGTCAAACAGGCCGCGCACCTGCAAAAGCTGCTTAAGGTGCCGGGCTCTACGCTGGATTTTCGTCAGTTCAGCGCGGTGTACCGGCCGCAGATCAGGGATTACGGCTTCTCCATCAAACCCTTGCTGCAGTAAGTCAGACGCCCGCCAAGTGCAAGACGAGTTTGACCACAGCGAAAATCACCAGCACAAACACCATCGTGAATAGCACACCAAGAATGATGAAGTGACTGGGCTTGCCGCGGGAAAAATCCCGACTGCGGTTCTTGCCACTCTGCACACCGAGCGCCGCACTAAGAACGCTCTGCAGCATTTCCTTTAACGTCAGCGGTTTGTCTTGGTCATCGTCCATCATGCCGTCCCCCTGTGTGCTCAGAGTAGCTGCTGTATCTGGCAATGCTAGGACTCAGGATTTATTGACGCGCACGCTGGAGGCGGGGTATTTCAATAATTTGGCTGCTGGTCTGCGTGGTCGTTGCAGCAATTCTCCCGAGCAATTCGGGCAGACACCTTGATGGGTGTGCAAGGCGCAATCACGACAAAACGTGCACTCGAACGAACAGATCAGGGCATCGCTTGAGTCAGCCGGCAGGTCACGGTCACAGCATTCGCAGTTAGGGCGCAATTGCAGCATGGAAGGCTCCGCAGAAAGACGTGTCGGCTGAGCATAAACGCAAATGTTCATGTGCGACAAAACTGTTCTACGGTGGCTATGCGCGCGGTTTAACGAGGCCGTGCGCTCGCTAAACCGTGCACACGTTGAGGGCTCTAATTAGGACGTGGCCTAACGGTAGCTTAGAGCCCTCAAGAAGTAGCGGATTACTCCGGCATGCTCCACGGTTCTAGCGCGAAGCCTTGCTGGCTTAGCTGCTCGCGGGACTGTTTGAGCATGTCGGCAAACTGCACGGGGTCGCTGTAGATACTGCTCGACAGTTGAGTGCGACCGAGCAGTCGAGTGCTGGTGCGGTCAATGACTGTCAGGCTGAGATTGCCAGAACCGTCCTGCGGGGCCCAGGCCACACATTGGAAAGGTTGAAAGGCGCGGTCAGCAATCAGCAGGGCTTCGTTAAAACGCAGCGGTGCGTTCATGGGGTCGGTTTCTCCGAGGTGATCCCAAATACACAAGGACAGGCGGTAGGTTCCGCTTGCCAGTCATAGCTGTTGATGAACGAAGTTGACTGTTAAGTCACATGTTGGCCAAAAATTGCACCTATTTGCCCGATAAATCACAGTTTTACCGGTTGCATAACGAATATCGACTGAATGTTCCAGTCTGCTCGGCCTCGGCCTTCATGCGGACAGCATCACTTATAACGGCTGAAGGCGCTCGCCAAGGCGACCATTTTCGGCAAGCTCGAGAAACTCATCGCCAAGGCGCTGGCTCTCGCTCATGGCCTTACGCCAATAGCGTTCACGGCCGCCATCATCACCCTGATAACGGCTGAAGTCCTTACGGTCTGGGAGTTTGCCGTGAGGTAGGCGTGCCAGGTATTCACGTGAGGGGGCGAGTAACAGCACATCCTGAAGGCGGCCACCATCACCGCGCCGCCACGGCATGCTTTTATCGAACCAGCCAGGGATGATCTTGTCGGTGAAATGAGGGTAGAGGACGATGTCATCGCCGCTGAAGGGCAGGTCGAGGTGGTAGTCGAGCAGCCCGCCATCGCGGTAGGTTCCGGGCCCGGCACCCGGTATGTCACGCACGCCTTGCATGATCATCGGGATAGAGCCCGAGGCCAGCAGCGCATGACGTAAATTGCCGCTGTCGAGTCGCAGGTAGCGTGATGGGAAATCATTGAGCACGCCCAGCGGTGGAGCCTGGCGGGCGTCGTGCAGGATCACCCGCTCAAAGTGCTTAGCCAGGCGCGCTCGGCCCATCAGGTTACTGCCAATCACCGAAGACAAACCCAGGCTCAGTGCGCCACGGTGATCGTGCTGCAGCAGGCCATGGCTTTTCACCACCACAATGTTAAGCCGGTAATGCGGGTTGCTGAGGATGCTGGGCTCGTCGCTGCCCAACAGTTGCTCCAGCATAAGGCTGCAGCTGTGTGATACCTGCTTCATGCTCACGCCTTTGGTAAAGCGCTGTGAGGTGTATAGCTCACCGAGTCGGCGTAAGCCGACAGCTGGATCAGGTAGGCAGGCGCTGGCAAACCGCCACGAGCCGATGGATGCCCCAATCAGCGAGCGCTCACGCGGCGCACGTTGCAGCCAATCACCAAACAAGGCCAGATCCAGCCCTTGAATACCCAGGGCCTTCGGGCCGCCTGCTGCACCGGGCAGAATACCGACATCTGCCGGTTGTAGGCCCTGCTCACGAATGCGCGCAAGGGCGCGTTTGCCGGCTCTGATCGTCAGGGCAGGGGACTTGATTACTATCGCACTCATGCTGGCCTCCATCGCGCAGGGCGGCGATTATAAAACGCTGAGTGGCCAGACCAAGTACGTTCAGCGTGTGAATGACGCGTACAGCGATGGATTGATCAGCCTTTGAGCTCGCCCTTAGCTGCATTCAGCTTGAATTAAGTCATTTGCAGTAACTTGAATGCCACCCAAAGCCAACGTGAAAAGGAACGTGGATATGCACACATTGACTGCCGTATTGACCGCTGCTGCCCTGACACTGACTGCCGGCCTGGTCCAAGCCCGTGACCTGGGCCCGGATGAAGCCTTAAAACTGCGTGATGCGGGCACTATTATGTCCTTTGAAAAGCTCAACGCAGCAGCATTGGCGCTGCACCCAGGTAGCAAAACCGAAGACACTGAATTGGAAGAAGAGTACGGCCGCTACATTTACCAGGTCGAAGTGCGCGATGCCCAGGGTGTTCAATGGGATGTCGAGCTGGATGCTACCAACGCTCAAGTGCTGAAGAACCAACGAGACGATTGATGAACATCACTGCTTGGCTTGTACGCCCACTCCTGGCCTGTCTGCTGCTGACGGTTACGCTCAGCAGCAGCGCGCGTGATCTGGATCAGGACGAAGCACTGCGTCTACGCCGTGAGGGGCTGATCATGCCCCTCGAACAGCTGTTGCAGATGGCTTTGCAGCGTCATCCTGGCGCCGTTTTGCTTGAAGTCGAGCTGGAGGAAGAGGACGGTGTACTGGTTTACGAAGTTGAGCTGGTAACTGGGCAGGGTATTGTGCGCGAACTGGAATTACATGCGAGTACCGGTGAAGTACTCAAGGACGAAGTGGAAGACTAAATGCGCCTACTGCTGGTTGAAGACCATGTGCCCCTCGCCGATGAGTTACTGGCCAGCCTGGCGTGTCAGGGCTACGCCGTGGACTGGTTAGCCGATGGCCGTGATGCGGCCTACCAAGGCGCTACTGAGCCTTATGACCTGATCATTCTTGACCTCGGACTGCCTGGCAAACCGGGGCTGCAGGTGTTGCAGGAGTGGCGTGCAGGTGGCCTCAGCACGCCGGTACTGATTCTCACCGCTCGGGGCTCCTGGGCTGAGCGCATTGAGGGGCTGAAGGCCGGCGCGGACGATTACCTGAGCAAGCCCTTTCACCCGGAAGAACTGCAACTGCGCATTCAGGCATTGTTGCGCCGGGCCCATGGTCTGGCCAATCAGCCGCAACTGGAGGCTGCTGGGTTACAACTGGATGAAGGCCGGCAAACGGTTAAGCGCAATGGTGAAGAGGTCCAGCTGACCGCTGCCGAGTTCCGCTTGCTGCGTTACTTCATGCTGCATACCGGGCAGTTATTGTCGAAGAGTCATCTGGCTGACCACCTGTACGACGGTGAGAGTGAGCGCGACTCAAATGTTATCGAGGTGCACGTTAACCATCTACGGCGCAAATTGGGGCGCGAGATCATCGAAACCCGGCGTGGCCAGGGCTACCGTTTTAATGGGGATACGGCTTGAGGTCGATTCAGCGACGACTCAGTCTAGGGCTGGTCAGCGTACTGCTGATTGTCGGCCTGCTGCTGGCGCAAAGCAGCCTGTGGTTGTTCGACCGCAGCTTGCGTAACTATTTACAGACAACCCTGCAGGATGAAACGCAAACCCTGCTGGGGGCGATTGTGCGTGGCCCCAACGGCCTGCAGCTGGACGAGCGCCGGCTGAGCGCAGCATTTAAGCGGCCGTACTCGGGCCTGTATTTTCGCATCGACCTTGCCGAGCAAAGCTGGCGTTCACGTTCGCTCTGGGATCGTGAGCTAAACACGGCTGAGGCTGAAGGCTTGCAGGACGAGCTGGCTGACGGCCCGCAAGGGCAGGAGTGGCTGGTGTACCGCGCCGACTATCAACGCTATGGCCAGAACATCATGATCCATGTGGCGCGTGACTATACCCCGATGCTCAACAGTTTCAGCCACGTGCAGAAAGTTGTCCTGGGGTTGGGCGTTGCCGCTCTGCTGTTGATTTTGTTGCTGCAGCGCCTGATTGTCAGTCGTGCGTTGCAGCCGCTGGAGCAGACTCGCCGGCAGATCATGCAGCTGCAACAAGGCCAGCGCAGCCAGCTGGATCAGCAGGTACCGCTTGAGCTTGAGCCGCTGGTGGCGCAGATCAACCACCTGCTGGCGCACACCGAAGACACTCTGAAACGTTCACGTAATGCCTTGGGCAACCTCGGACACGCATTAAAAACGCCCTTGGCGGTGCTGGTCAGCCTGGCCTCCCGTGAGGAGCTCAAACAGTTGCCAGAGTTGCGCGAGAGCCTCAATAGCCAGCTGCAGCATATTCAGCAGCGTATTAGCCGTGAGCTAGGCCGTGCACGCCTGGCGGGTGAAGCATTACCGGGGGCTCATTTCGAGTGTGCCAGCGAGTTGCCTGAGCTATTCGCAACCCTGGCGATGATCCACGGCCATCATCTGGAACTCAGCTGGCAAGCCGAACCCGAACTGCGATTGCCCTGGGACCGTGAAGACCTGCTGGAGCTGCTAGGGAATCTGCTGGATAACGCCTGCAAATGGGCCGATCGCCAGGTGCAGTTGCAGATCAGTCGGCATCCGCACGGTTATCAATTGCTCATTGATGATGACGGGCCGGGCATTGACGCCGCTCAGCGTGAAGAGGTGCTCAGTCGCGGCAGTCGCCTAGACGAGCAGGTGGCGGGGCACGGCCTGGGTTTAGGCATCGTGCGCGATATCGTCGATGCCTGGGGTGGACAATTGCAACTGGCGGAAAGCCCGTTAGGTGGGTTGCGCGTCAGGGTCACATTGCCGTTGAAGCGCACCTGAATTCACCAAGTGCGCACAACGTAAGGTTCACATACCGTTGGCAAAGGCCGGGTTGCTCATGTCGATATTGGCGCGAACCGGGCGCAGGGCGTGTGCGTACTGGGCCAGAATATCCAGCTCATAATCGATGCGCGCATGCAGCCGCTGATCGTCTTCGCTGCTGGGCTCGGGGGTGTTCAATACCTTTTCGACACCGCGCACAATCAAGTGCTCGGGCAGGTAGCAGAGCCGGCAGTTTTTATAGCTTGAGGCGCGCAACTCGCTAATCGGGTAGGCCCCGCCAACGCCCGATGAGACGCCCACGAGCAGTCCAGGCTTGTGCGCCAGTTCAACCTTACTGGCGTAGATAAAGAAGTTTTTGATGGCCGGGCAGGCCATGCCATTCCACTCCGGCGAGATAATCACTACGGCATCAGCTGCTGCCAGTTGCTTGCTGTACAGCCCCCACGGGCCCGCATCCTCGGCAGGCCAGAGCGGCAGTGGCGCAAGACCCAGGTCAATGACGCTGCTCTGCGCATCATCGGTGAAGCCCAATTGAATCAGGCGCTGACGCAAGAATCGGGCAACTTTGCCCGATTGGCTGTTAGTGCGACCTGAGCCGGCCACCAAGGCGATATTGAGCATCGTGCACCTCTTGTTAATCAGACATAAACGAAAAACGCAGGCTAACGATTGCTAGCCTGCGTCACAAGGTGGCAGTCGTCACAGGCACTGCCTGGTCAGCTCACGCCAGAAGCCTAGACGCGGAACTGATCCATCAGGCTTTGCTGGTGGTTAGCCAGTTTGTTCAGACCCTGGCTGATTTTTGCCGACTCATCGGCCTGGGAGGAGATTGATTCCGTGACATCGCGGATCGAGGCGACGTTCCGGTTGATTTCCTCGGCCACCGAGCTTTGCTCTTCGGCAGCACTGGCAATCTGCAGGTTCATATCGGTAATCACACTCACGGCCTGACTGATGCGTTGCAGCACGGCCACCGCTTGTTCGACCTGCTCGACGCTGCCCTGGGCCTGACGATGGCTGCTGTGCATGGTGCTGACCACTTCCTTGGTGCCGCTTTGCAGGCCTTCAATCACCTGGCGGATTTCTTCGACTGAATCCTGAGTACGCTTGGCCAGGTTGCGCACTTCATCGGCCACTACGGCAAAACCGCGTCCGGCTTCACCGGCACGCGCCGCTTCAATCGCTGCGTTGAGGGCCAGCAGGTTAGTCTGCTCGGCAATCGAGCGGATCACTTCGAGTACCGAACCGATTTTCTCGCTGCTATCAGCCAGCCCTTCGACTTCCTGCATGGCGACGTTCATTTCATTGGCCAGCAGCTCAATGCTTGATGTGGTCTTACCGATCACATCCATCCCTTCACGGCTGGCTTGGTCAGCGGTGCGCGCGGCTTCGGCTGCCTGGGCGGCGTTGTGCGCGACATCTTGGGCGGTGGCACTCATTTCCTGGAAGGCTGTAGCCACTTGATCGACTTCGCGGTACTGCTGCTGCATGCCATCGCTGGTCTGGCTGGCGATCAGCGCCGACTGATCTGCCGTACTGCGGGCGTCCTGCACGCTGTGTTTAACGTCGGCAATAATTGGCTGCAGTTTGTCGAGGAAGCGGTTGAACCAGCTGGCCAGCTCGCCCAGCTCATCCTTCTTGGCGTATTCCAGGCGGCGAGTCAGATCGCCTTCACCGCTGGCGATGTCTTTCAACATGGCGGCCACACCAAGAATCGGCCGGGTCACGCCCAGAGCCGTGAGCCAGATCAGCAAGATACCCACCACACCTGCGGCCAAACCCAGGCCGAGTGAAGTGGCACTGTTACGGGTGCCCATGGCATCCATTTCAGCTTCAAGCCGAGCGGCAGGTTCAAGCAGGACTTTCTCCGGGACTTCGATGAGCACGCCCCACGGCTGTGCATCAGGAATGGGCAGCAGCGGTTGCAGCACCTGTAACGCACCTTCGTGGTGCAAGGCTTCAGGGCGATTATTGGCCAGCAGGCTGAGAATCTCGCCGTGCTGAGCACTGAACGCTTTATCAAGCTTGCCGCCAAGCAGAGCGCTGTCACGGCTGTGACCGGCTAGCAGCCCGGCAGGGCTGATGATGCTGACATGCCCGGCACCATCAAACAGTCCCTGATGGGCTTCGTTGCTCAGCTCTTGCAGGCTGGCGAGGCTGATATCCACGCCCAGCACGCCGATGACCTTGCCCCCTTGCTCTAGGGGAAAGGCAATACTGGTCATTAGGGTTTTCACCCCATCGGTGTCATCGATATAGGGGTCGAGCAAGCAGACTTTTTTCTTTTCAATAGGGCAGGTATACCACGCGTTGTATGGCGCTCCGCTAATGCCTGGCGTTGTGTCGCCGAGGCTCTCTTCGGTCATGCTCTCAGCAACCAGCTCACCGTTATCGCCTTGTGCCCAATAGATGGAGAAGCGGCCTTTATCATTGCTGCCCAATTCCGCCTGGTCGGCAAACAGTTCATCTTTACCGTCGAGCGCGTTGGGCTCGAATACCGCATAAACACCGAGCAGGCTGCGGTTGTTCTCTAGTGCGCTGCGCACTTGTCGAGTCAGGTCTTCACGCAGGTCGAAGGCATCCAGAAAGCGTTTTTCCGCCTGCTCGCGAATAAACAGAACCTGGTTCGTGGCACTGCGGCCGTATTGGTAGGCATCCATAAAATAGCGCTGAATTTGCAGTGCCTGAGACTCCCCGCGGGCGTTCATGCGCAGCTGTGCGGACTCTTGCAGCATTTTTGAGCTAGCCTGCTTGACCAGGTCAGCACTGCTCGATGCTTGAATGACCGACGCAGAGACTAAGACGGCGACAATGGCCAGCAGACATAAGCCCGCCAGCAGGGTGATCTTCAACTGAATAGAGAGTCGGCTGAACAGCATTTTCAGGACCTTATATGACTGAGGCTTCTAGCGCCTATCGGCGCTTAGGCGCTTTTCTTTAAGTTTTACAGCAACTAAAGCACAGCAAGTTACAGGCCAGCAGAGCGCTTTTAGCGTTCAGAGTAATCGAATCACTTACAGCTCGTGTTAAATATTTTACAGGCGTTTTGACAGCTCGTTCAGCTTTGTGCAGAGTACGCGCCCTCGCCAAGCCGGCGCAGCATCCAGAGAAGGTTGAAACCTTCACGGACCTATTCAAAAGCGGGAGTAAATCGATGAACGCAGTCGTTGCGGCAGTGGGGATTATGCTGATCCTCAGCTTGTGCCGCGTGCACGTGGTTGTAGCCCTCATAGTCGGTGCATTGGCCGGTGGCCTGCTGGGCGGTTTGGGCCTTGAAGGCTCGCTGACTGCATTTCACAACGGCCTAGGCGGCGGCGCCAAGGTTGCCTTGTCCTATGCCTTGCTGGGCGCTTTTGCCGTGGCGATCGCCAAATCTGGCTTGGCCCACGCGCTGGCGGATAAGGCGTTGGCGATGGTCGGCAAGCAGGACACGAACAGTGCCGGGCTCCTTAAATGGCTGCTGATCGCTCTGCTTCTAGTTGTGGCGATTTCTTCACAGAACATCCTGCCGATTCATATCGCCTTTATCCCGTTGCTGGTGCCGCCCTTGCTGTTCGTATTGAGCAAGCTGCAGCTTGACCGCCGTTTGATCGCCTGCGTGCTGACGTTTGGTTTGATCACGCCCTACATGTTTTTGCCGGTAGGCTTTGGCGGCATTTTCCTCAATGACATCCTGCTGGCCAATGTGGCCAGCGGCGGCGTTGATATCACTGGCCTGCAAGTAACCAAAGCCATGGCCATACCGGCGCTGGGCATGCTCTGCGGGTTGTTGATTGCCGTGCTGTTCAGCTACCGCAAAAAGCGCGTGTACGACCTGAGCAAGATAGAGCAGGCCGAGCGCGTGGATGTGGTCTACAACCCGTTGAGCCTGCTGGTGGCTGGCGTGGCGATTGTGGCTGCTTTTGTTGTGCAGCTGTGGCTGGACTCGATGATCATCGGAGCACTGGCTGGTTTTGTGATTTTCTCGGTATCAGGCGTGGTGCGCTGGAAAGAGGCTGACGGGCTGTTTACCGAAGGCATGAAAATGATGGCCATGATCGGCTTTATCATGATCGCCGCTGCTGGCTTTGCCGAAGTGATGAAGGCCACGGGTGATGTGAAAAACCTGGTTGAGAGCGCGGCCGAACTGATTGGCCACAACAAGGCTCTGGGTGCGTTGCTGATGCTGCTGGTCGGCCTGCTGGTGACCATGGGCATCGGTTCGTCGTTCTCCACCGTGCCAATCATCGCGGCGATCTTCGTGCCGCTGGGTCTGCAGCTGGGTTTCAGCCCACTGGCCATCTTGTGCATCGTTGGCACCGCCGGCGCCTTGGGCGACGCCGGCTCGCCGGCTTCTGACTCGACCTTGGGGCCAACTGCTGGTCTTAACGTCGATGGCCAACACAACCATATCTGGGACAGTGTTGTGCCGACTTTCCTGCACTACAACCTGCCACTGCTAGTGTTCGGTTGGGTCGCAGCAATGGTGCTTTGATTCGACACGGCTTATCTGTAGAGCGAGTGTCAGGCGTTTAACCTTTGAGCGGGGCTACCGATAAGTCGGTAGCCCCGTTTTTATTTGGGCGGCAGAGGGTTTGCCATGTTGCGGGGTTTTCGTTGCAGGTAGGCGCCCGCCATGGCGTTCCAGAATGAGTTGATGACGGTTGCTGCTAGTACCCCTGAATCTCAGCTGTTAGCGTCTGATTGCGAGCATCTGCGCCTTTGCTGCGATGCACTTGTTTGAGTGTGCGCCAGGCTGACTTCGCCAAGGCGACGCGTCAGCGCAAGGCGTGCCTGGGCGCTACAGGCAACGTCGACATGAGTGATTACGTCATTGGTACTACACGATCGGGTAGGAGGCGGCCTCACGGCCGCCGTCCTCCCACACCACCGTGCGTACGGTTCCGTACACGGCGGTTCAGGC